>DATIQS010000028.1:0-1540 GCA_035470605.1 Fibrobacteraceae bacterium | reverse complement strand
AGCCAGGTGGCTTTCCCTCTAGCGCCTGTATACAAACGCAAGGGCATTGAATTTCACCAGGCGGCCGCCAAGGCCATCTATCCTGAAGGAGACATCCGAAGCCAACAACCCTTTGTTGAAGTTGAATACACCGGCGACTATCGCAAGGGCGAACAAGAACGCATTCCCTATGATTATTTGATCAATGCGACCGGCCCAAAATTGAATTTTGCGGCCACGGAAGGTCTTGGCCCAGAAAAATTTACCCAGTCTGTTTGCACCTTCCACCATGCGGAACAAACCTGGAAAGTCCTTCAAAAAGTCCTCGAAAAAATGCAGGCGGGAGAGCGCCAAAAATTGGTCATCGGCATGGGCCACCCCATGGCGACCTGTCAAGGAGCAGGATTCGAATATGCGCTCAACGTGGCTTTTGAAATCCGCAAGCGGGGCCTTTCGCATCTAGCAGAGATTCTCTGGCTAACCAACGAATATGAGGTGGGCGACTTTGGCATGGGTGGTGCCTATGTGAATCGAGGAGGCTACATCACCTCCACGCGGGTCTTCACTGAATCCATCCTCGCCGAATATGGAATCCGCTGGATCAAACGTGCTGGAGTCACCAAGGTGGAATCTGGGCTGATCCACTACGAGACCCTAGATGGAAACCAGCATACCCAACCCTTCGATTTCAGTATGCTGATTCCTGCCTTTGCCGGAGTCGGCTTGCAGGCCTTTGATGCGCAAGGAAAAGAAATCACAGCGGAGCTGTTCCTACCCAATGGTCTCATGAAGGTGGATGCCATCTATGACACAAAACCTTACGCTCAATGGAGTGCTTCTGACTGGCCATCCACATACCAGGCCCCAAAATATTCAAACATCTTTGCGGCAGGCATCGCATTTGGTCCACCTCATCCCATTTCCAAGCCATTTGAGAGTCGAAATGGAACAAAAATATTCCCTACACCGCCACGTACCGGAATGCCTTCGGGAGTGATCGGAAAAATCGTCGCCCAAAACATCGCCGAATCGATCCGGATGGGAAAAACCCGTTTAAATCACCGAGCCTCCATGGGCAAGATGGGGGCAGCCTGCATCGTTTCCTCGGGGTATGGCCTTTTCTCTGGAATGGCCGCCACGATGACGGTCTTCCCCATCGTCCCGGATTATGAAAAATACCCGCGCTGGGGACGTGACATCTCCTATACCGTTGGCGAACCAGGCCTTGCAGGGCACTGGCTCAAACACTTTATGCACCATATGTTTTTGTACAAGGCAAAAGGCCTTCCCGGCTGGTCGTTCATTCCCGAATAAGGAGAAACTATGTCTGAGAAAAAAACGATTCCCTACACAGAAGAATCCTACGCGCCCCAACCGAACCGAGTTACGCAATTTTGGCGGAAATGCCTTCTATGGCAAGCGCTACGATTCGTCGTACTGAATCTCAAAATCATGCGCATCGTGGTCGGTGGACACTCCTGATCCCAAGGGAAAGGTCAAAAGCAAAACCTTTGCTACCTTTGGGCTTCCCCTTACAGGAACACCCATGAACGAACCAATT
>DATIQS010000027.1:0-4728 GCA_035470605.1 Fibrobacteraceae bacterium | reverse complement strand
TAAGAGGAGATTTCTGCGAGTTCATAAAACCTCAACAGAAAAAAACTTCGGGACCAAGAGCCCGAAGCGCTAGAGCAACAAATCAATTAATGATACTGGTGAGACGCGCCTGCATGGCAAAGTCTTCAGAATCATTGTTGGAGAGCACACCAAAGGAAATCAAAAAACGATCAGTGACCTTTTTTTGCAGGAAAAGGCTACCAAGCACTTCTTTATTCTCGCGATCTTTATCCCATTCCGCTTCAATAATGACGCGATTCAACAAACGCCCACCGGGAAGCTCAATACCGCCCGTAATGGGCAAGCCCGGACTGTTCCCGTCGGAAGTTAGATCCCGAAATCCGATTTCACCCCAAAGCCGAACTTTGTTCAATGGCAATTCCAGTTGAAAATCGAAATTATGGCTTACAACTAGGTCAGGATCATTGATTGCCGAGAACATGTTATTACGGTAATTGATGCCGACATGGAACCACTCCAGGCTCTGTAAATTAGCGAGTTGCAAAGCAGCCCGCATTCCCCCATTATTTAGATGAGAGCCTTCGCTTTCAAAGGCAACACGGAAGGACAAACCCTCAAAGGGTGATTTATTCAATTCGATGGCATCGACAGATCGTCCAGCAGGCATAAAACGAGCCCCGGAAGTTTCATCGGCATAGTTACCAAAAGCCACGCCATAACGATCATTACTGTGATAACGCCCCAATTTCATGTTGAGGAAGGCCGTATTATATTGGGTCCAAGCCTCGTAAAGTTCAAATTTATCCGTTTTCTTTTCCGTATAGATCGTATCGTCATCCTGAATGGTCATTCCCAAATTAGAAGTATCACTATATGCGGCAGGAATCGCACGCACTGTGATGAGGCCACTAAAATCCTGTCCCTTTGCCTCAACGGACACCGTGGCACGCCCAAACCATTCTTCTAGATTGTCTCCTACGGAATCCTCAACCTGATTCCAAAGCACTTTCTTACCTTGGATGTCAATTTTGGCTGGGATATCGAATTCAACATCGTCCTCCACAGCCATAACTGGAGCAACCATACATACAGCGCCGACAAAGGCCCATTTAAAAAACCGGTTTCTTGCAGTCACAAAAACCTCCAACAGGAAAATCTGATTCAAATATACATACCGCAAATCGGCTGTAAATCGCAAGCGATAATTCATCTTCCTCATTTCCTAAATATCAGAGCCAAAAATTTTCTGGACGAGGAGGGAGCCGCCCTCCCAAAATTCTGGTAGTTCAAGCCCAATAGATCAGAACAGGCGGATCAGAGCCATAAGACATTGCTCCACCCATCCATCACAACCTCCAATTGTGATCTGGCTCAAATCAGGCAAATTGGCCTCCTTGTGACTTTTCGGATTATCTATTTTCCAGGCGAAAGAATCAGACTGGCAGCGCAAGGGCATGGGGAGCTTCCGTGTCCCGCTTCCGTGTCCCGCTTCTGTGAGGAAAAATGCTGAAGTCTAAATTCGTTCTTGCCATATTTCTATTGTCATTCTCCTTGGCACTTCTCTCTACCTGCACAAAGTTGGACAAGACGTTCACTGACGACGATTCCCGGTATTTCACCGGTTCCATTTCCGGCGTGGTCACCAGCAAGCACGGCACCACACTTTCCGGGGTTCTTGTAACGGTTTCCCCCGGAGGGCAGACCACAGTGAGCACCAGCGGCGGCAAGTTCGAGATCTCTGGAATCGCACCCGGCAGCCACTCCCTCAGCTATGTGAAGTCCGACTATGTGGACACCACCTCCACAGATAGCGTGACGCTTGGTCTGCTAGACAGCGTGGTGCTGGATTCCAATCAACAACTGACCTACATGTACGCCACCGTCACCGGAACCATCACGGACAGTATTGGAACCACCCAGCTCACCGGTACGACCATAGGCGTTTCGGTGGAGAACCAGACGGCATCCCTTTCCACGAGTTCCGGGACGTTCACCCTGACCAAGGTGGAGCCGGGTACTGTGCGCCTGTTCGCCGCAATCTCCGGTTCTGGATACGGCTACCTGGACACTATGGTCTCGTCTGATGACACCTTGAAAGATTTGACGGTCAGAATCTCCCGGAAGGGCGGCACAGTGACAGGCACGGTGGTGGATTCCAGCGGGAATGCACAGTCCGGCGTGACGGTGAGCGCGGTGGGCGGTGTTCTGACCAGCACCACGGGTTCCGACGGAGGCTACATATTGACCACGGTTCCCAGCGAGGGCTCGGTCCAGCTGATGATAACTTCCACGGCAGGAGACACGCTGGGAACTGCGGACGTAAGCGTTGACGAGGGGGACAGCGTGGAAGTCCCTGCCGTGATGGTCGGCGACGAAGGGCTGGGTGACGACCTGCTCAAGGTTCTGCCCTCCACGGTGGTTGTCCAGGACACCTCCGACACACTGATCCTGGTGGCGACCGCATTGTGGTCATCCGAAGACGATGCCCCCTGCTGGTACCTTTGGAGCACGGATGATGGAAATTCCTGGGACACGACGCGGGTGTCGAGCTATAAAATTGACCCTACGGTGTTGGTGGAGCTGCTGGATGATGCGGAATGTAACAGTGAATATTGCATCTTCACGGTGCAGGTGAAGGCAGTGAGCGTGTATGGAATCAGTTCGGATATGGCGACGGTCACGGTGGAGGTGAAGAGAGCGGAAACCCTGTCCTTATCCTCGTCGAGCATCCTTTCTTCATCCTCAAGCCCGGTTTCTTCCTCGTCCTCCATATCCAAGGACTGGTTCAATTCCTCCATTTCCTATGGGACCATGACAGATGAGCGCGATGGGCAGACCTACAGGACTGTCATCATTGGTACCCAGATGTGGATGGCGGAAAATTTGAACTATGGGACGATGATTCAGGGTTCAGTCGAACAAAACAACGATTCTCTTGTTGAGCGTTTTTGTTATAACGATAGCGAATATTATTGTGGCATTTATGGTGGTCTATATCAATGGGCAGAAGTTATGGGCATCGCCTCGCAATACAATTCCAGTAGATGGGCTGGTGCTGACACTACAAATCGCCAAGGAATTTGTCCTCAAGGCTGGCATATTCCGACAACTACCGAATGGGGCACGCTGGTGAGTTTTGTTGAGGCAAATAATAATTCGGGTGAAGCTGGGACGAGTCTGAAAGCCAACTCTAGTCTATGGTTAGGAATTAGCAATACGGATGATTGGGGGTTATCCGTAATTCCAGCGACCTCATATAATGAAGATGAAGGAGGCTGGATTGAGTCACCGGGTGGTAGCGCAAACCATTGGACCGCGACAGAAGCCTCCGCATCGAAATCATGGGATCGGTGTCTGTATGGAGGTCGAAGCATGGAAAGCGTCTATACTTATGACAACAACAAGACTGATGGGCTCTCCCTCCGTTGCCTCTACGACACCACCATCGTCCTTTCCAGTTCCAGCGAAGCCAGCAGTTCCTCCATCGGGATTTCGTCCTCCTCGGAAGAATCCTCTTCCTCTGTTGGGCGCCTCTAGAAATAGCATAAAAACCCTTTGATAACACACAACATATCATAAATTTGTTTTGCACTAAAAAGCGAGGCGAATCACATGGGTCAGCTCAGTCTTCTCGATCACTCCGATTACCTTGAAACCCTCGCCAAGCATAAAGACCCACTTGAAAAACTTGATAAAACGATTGACTGGACCGTTTTCTTGCCTATCCTGAATCGTAGGCTGCGCGTCAAGGACCGCAAGTCGCCTGCTGGTCGGCCACCTTTTGATTCTCTCATGATGCTCAAATTGATAGTCCTTCAGAGCCTATATGGCCTTTCTGATGCGCAAACCGAGTTCCAAATCCTTGACCGCTATACATTCAAGCGATTCCTGGGCATCCATTCTGAATCCGGCATTCCAGACGAGAAGACAATCTGGCTTTTCAAGGAGCGCCTTGGAAACGAAGGGATCAAGAGGCTTTTCCGCAAGTTCAACAGTGAAATGGGCAAGAATGGATTCAGCGCCAAGAAGGGATCCATTGTCGATGCGTCTTTCGTTGATGCGCCGAAGCAAAGAAACAGCCATGATGAAAACGAGTCCATCAAGAACGGCAACCCGCCATCGGACTGGGATGAGCCCAAGCGGAGACAGAAGGATACGGATGCCAGGTGGGCAAAGAAGAACAATGAGACGCACTATGGCTATAAGAACCATGTGTGTGTCGATGTCAGGCGGCGAATCATACGGCACTACAGCGTCACACCAGCGAATGTCCATGACAGCCAGGCCTTTGGGGACATGGTAGGCGCATTCAAGGAGAACTCGAACAAATCCGTTTTTGCGGACAGCGCCTACCGGTCATGTGAGAATGAAGCCCTCCTGTCCGATGAGAACCTGAGAAGCCAGATTCATGAAAAGGGAAGCCGTACAGGCAAGTTGACCGAGAAACAAATCAAGCGTAATTCCAAAAAGTCATCAACCCGCGTCATCGTGGAGCATGTGTTTGGAAGGATGAAGCAACTGAAATCGGATACAGTCCGATGCATTGGAATCGCGAGGGCCACATTTCAGATAGGTCTTGCGAACCTTGTCTACAACATGGATCGCGTCGCCTCATTGGGTGGACTGCGTCCAAGGGCTGGCTAAGAGCCGCCAGAGGCCCCCGGTGGGGCTATAATCCACCGGAATTGGGAAAGGGGAAACTCAACAATTTCGTGAAAATGGTCTTCAATGCTACAGATCTATGCTGATTCGGGGATTTCTAGAGGT
>DATIQS010000026.1:0-6828 GCA_035470605.1 Fibrobacteraceae bacterium | reverse complement strand
ATCCACATCCGTCGGCAATTGATAAGCAC
The DNA here is from genome assembly GCA_035470605.1 of Fibrobacteraceae bacterium. Classification (GTDB taxonomy): domain Bacteria; phylum Fibrobacterota; class Fibrobacteria; order Fibrobacterales; family Fibrobacteraceae; genus CAIRAY01. The sequence continues at coordinate 6,799 of DATIQS010000026.1, read as the reverse complement.
CAAACATGCGGGAGACACGGTTGTCCATACCGCCGGCCTCGGTGGCGGGCATTTCCAAGCCAGACAAAAACTGGGTAACTAGCTTGGAGAGACTCACGCCAGCAGCTTCAGCCACTCGTTTACCATGGGATACAGCATCCATAGGAACGCTTAATGTCAATTTGGAAGCGGTCATACGTATGAATATATGATTATTACACGTATTTTTCAATCCCTAAAATCTTGCACCTTCCAGCACGTGCCCTTTGAGTTGCTACCTTGTCTTTTCCTTGAGAATTCCCATGTCTTTATTGACCGCAAAAAATCTCATCCTCCGATTCGGGGGGGCACCCCTGTTCGATGAGGCTTCGTTTTCGATTGAATCTGGAGAGCACGTCAGTCTAGTGGGCCGCAATGGGGAAGGGAAATCCACCTTACTCAAAATTCTGGCCGGTGAACTTGAAGCAACATCCGGCGAGCTCATCCACGCACCAGGCCTACATGTCGCCCGTCTTCCTCAAGAGGTCCCAGACTCACTGCCGGGCTCCATCCGTGATGTGGTCACGCAAGGGGTAAGCCCTGAGTCCTACACACTTATAGACTGGGAACATCAGCATGCGGTAGATTCCACCATCTCCCGTCTGGGACTTGATCCCACTCAGGAATTCAACACCCTATCTGGTGGGCAGCGTCGTCGGACCCTGCTTGCTCGGGCAATTGTCAGCGCGCCGCAACTGCTTTTGTTGGATGAACCGACCAATCATTTGGACATTCCCTCTATCCAATGGATGGAGGATTTTTTGCAACGTTTGAATTGCGCAATTCTTTTCGTCTCCCATGATCGAACATTTGTCCGTAAAATGGCTCAGCGCATCTTAGAGCTTGATCGCGGAAAAATCCGCTCCTGGGACTTCGGCTATGATAAATACATAGAACGCCGAGATTCTCTGATTGCGGATGAGGCTCGGGCAAATGCGCTTTTCGACAAACGCCTGGCGGAAGAGGAAGCCTGGATCCGTCGCGGGATCAAAGCACGCCGCACACGCAACGAAGGCCGTGTCCGTGCCCTGGAACGAATGCGCGAAGAACGGAAACAACGCAGGGACCGCCAAGGAAACGTTCAGATGGAAATCTCTGAGGCAGAGCGCTCTGGACGCGTGGTGACGAAAATCAACCACCTTTCCTTCGCTTGGCCTGATCATCCAGTGGCGTCTGATTTTTCCACAGTCATTCTTCGGGGGGATCGCATTGGGATTGTTGGTCCCAATGGCTCAGGGAAAACCACGCTCATTCGCCTGCTCTTGGGGGACCTCGCCCCTCAACAAGGAGAGGTGCTTCTGGGAACCAATGTGCAAATCGCCTATTTCGACCAGATGCGCGCCCAGTTACGCAACGAGCAAACCCTAGTCGACAACATCGGCGATGGTAAGGAATACGTAGAAGTCGCGGGGCAACGCAAACATGTGATGAGTTACCTGGGCGATTTTCTTTTTTCTGGAGATCGCGCCCGAGGCCCGATTAGTGCTCTGAGCGGAGGTGAACGCAACCGCCTACTGCTGGCGCGGCTCTTTTGCCAACCCTCCAATGTGCTGGTGCTTGACGAGCCCACCAATGATCTGGATATGGAAACCCTAGACCTGTTGGAAGACTTGCTAGGCGAATACTCAGGGACTGTTTTATGCGTCAGCCACGACAGAGATTTTCTGGATCGCTTATGTACCTCCTTGTTCGTCTTGGAGCAACCAGGAACCGTTCGCGAATTCTGTGGTGGTTTTTCCGAATATCAACGCCAGCGAACCTTGGAATTCTCTTCAGAAAAAACAATTGTTCCAGAAGAGGCTATCCCACAGCCAGAGAAAATTAAAAGAAAACAGAAACTAGGATTTAAAGAGCAACGCGAATACGACGCTCTACCCGCTCGCATTGAATCCCTCGAAAAACAAATTACCGATATTCAGAACGAATTAAGTCAGTCCGAAGTTTATACGAATCACGAAAAGCTCATAGACGCACAGCACCGCCTAGAACAAGCCGAAGCGGACCTATTGCTGGCCTATGAACGCTGGGAATTATTAGAGAATCTGGCTCAGTAATCGACTTGTTCTTTTCCGTCAATTCACATCGGCGCAGCAACGGAAACCCACAAAAGGATACTGATTTTGTGGGTAGAAACTAAACTTAGTAGAGGTACAGGAACTTTCGTCCTGCGTATTCCAAGACCCGCCCGCGACCTCATAAAATGTTCCATGATCCTCATGAGGTGTAGAAGTCCATTCCCACAGGTTGCCGGCCATATCATACATTCCCCACCAAGAACGACATTCCTCATGACGACCCGTACGATCAACCTTATTTTGAGCAGTGGCGCATCGGGTTTGGTCATAACGACTCCCATAGGGATAACGCGTTTTTCCCTTACCGAAGCATCCCGCCTGCCACTCTTCCAGGGAGCAAAGGCGTTTCCCAACCTTCGTACACATCTGCGCAGCCTTTTCCTGTGTAACCATATCCTGAGGGAATTGATCTGGTTGGTTCGGGTATTCGTAGGCATCGACACAAACCGTTCGTTTCCCCACAGGAACAGGGTAAGCATTGACACCACAACGTTTATCTGTAGCCAAGTCATAATTCGCCAGCATCCAGGGCGTTGTATTTCCCAAGGAATCAGCCAAACGCCACCACACCTTCGCCGACTGTCCCAAAGCCTGCGGCTGTTGCGCCGAGTGTGCCGCCGAGGTATCCCCCAAGGCAATCCATGTTTGACAATCGGGCTCATCACAGGTGACTCGTAGATTCAATTCCTTGTAATAGCGTCCCGCTGGTGGCAGAATATGGCCTGTAGGGGGCGTGCTATCGGCCGCCAGGTGTGCTGCTTTCAAAGAATCTAAACGACGAAGACTATCCAGCCGTCCTAGAGAATCCAGCATTCGCAAAGAATCCTCCTTACGGCGCTGAAGGGCTTGCGCCAGAGAATCCGCCCGCACCTTGGCCACGCTGTCCCGATAGGCGCGAAGGCTGTCCTGACGCGCTTTCCACATCGCATCAAATTCGCCGCGACTCTTGCCCTGAAGCAAAGTCAGCGAATCCTGCACACTGCGCAAACTGTCAGCTGCACGCAGGGAATCCGCCAAACGAAGAGAATCTAGAGTGCGTAACGAATCCACTCGGCGGGACTCCAGAGCTGCTAAACTATCGCGTTCACGCGCTTCGCGTAACGCCTCCTCCTTCATATTCGACAACCGCCACTGCAACAGAAACAAGAGCAGGAGAAGCAAAATCATCAGCAGGATGGTTTTTCGGCCCTTCGACGGTTTGCGAGGGGATTTCTGCGGATTGTTTGAAGGCTCAGTCAAAATGGATTTCCTCCAGATGCCGACGAATCTCAGCCTCCAACTCGCGGATGCTGAGTTTGCGTCGGAAGGTGTTTCGATAAGCAATAGAAATCGCGGCAGTTTCTTCGGAAACCACCACCACTACAGCATCGCTTTCCGCAGTTAAGGCGCGTGCGGCCCGATGCCGCATTCCGAAACCGGGATCCTGATCGGATGAGGCCGGCAAAGGTAAAATGCACCCCGCAGCACGAATGCGATCACCGCAGATAATTACCGCACCATCGTGCAAGGCGGAATTAGGAAAGAAAAGAGAACGCAGTAGGCGAGAACTCACTTTGGCGTCGATTAATTGCCCAGTATCCACAAAATTGCGCAAGCCAACTCGCCCCTCAATGGCGATCAGGGCTCCATAATTGTTTTTGGAAAGATCCTGCACCGCCTCGACGATCTCATGGATTGTCTCTTCCACCTGAGATTTATGGAAAAATACCTTGCGAAAATCAAGATTGCTTACCCCCTGGCCAATCCGAGTCAAGGCCCCGCGCATCTCTGGCTGAAAGAGAATCACCAAGGCAACCAGTCCCACCGTCGCAAGATTGGAGAACAACCATTCTACCCCATGGAGCTGCCACCAATGGGCCAAAAACCAGCCCGCCAAAAGCAAAACAAAGCCGAAAAACATCTGGACCGCGCGGGTTCCCCAGAATAGCTGAAACGTGTAATAAAAAAAGACCGTCACCAAGCCAACATCAAGAAAATCGGCCCATCGCAACGGAATCACCCCAAAAAGGCGAAAAGACTCGAGCATTGGACCAATTTAAGAAATCAACCAGGACAAAGCCCCGCTTTCCCTTGCCGAAAGGAGCACTTTATCTACATTTGCCCCACCTCGGGACGTAGCTCAGTCTGGTAGAGTACTTGAATGGGGTTCAAGTGGTCGGTGGTTCGAATCCACTCGTCCCGATAAAAAAGGAGCCATCCGCAAGGGTGGCTTTTTTAGTGGTGCGCCCGTCACGGGCGCAGTCTTGGAGGTGCAAGACGGTCGTGCAAGGATGGACTGCGTTTTTACCCGTGGAGATTCAGCCTCACGCCTGAAAGGGCGACACCAATTTTTGTGGAGCAGGAAGTCAGCTGAGGCCATAGTAGCCGTAAGGCGAACGGCAAAACGAAGAGAGGAATGAACGAATCGGAGTCGCGTATTGCTACAGATGTCCATAAAAACGGAGCGAACGGAATATAGACTGGGTGAAACCCATGCAGGATGCCGTCGTGTGGAGGTGCAAACGGCGGTGAAAAAGCTCGTGAACTTAGGTAGGGCCAAAGAGAGGACTGCACCCCACTAAGCGGCACAGCCGCAAGTGGTTGCTCAGTCGGTCGTTTTGCCGATTGCATCAATCTCGCTCGAAATGGCCTCAAAGCTAATTTTTAGAGGTGCCCAGAAATAATGGTTGCATTATCCTGCCGTTAGGATTGTGAAAAAGGTTGGAAACAACAGCTTTTTAAGAGCTTTGCATGGATTGCAACCAACGGTCGTAGTTGGTGGACAAATAACGACGGCCCAGCCAATAGAATGCAGCGCACAACACTACGGGAAAGCTGATATGCTTTGGATGCTAGCCAACCGCGCCATCCCCAGCGTTTTTGAAAAACGTATTGCTGCGAGATATCGTTTTGGAGGGCTTGCAAATAGGTTGAAATTCTGGAACCCTGTCCGATGTGGATGAGTGGGATGCGGGGGTCCATAAGAAACCGCGCTCCGAGTTGATGGGCTCGCCAGGCAAAATCTACATCCTCATTGTACATGAAAATGTGTTCATCGAAGCCGCCCACCTGTTCCCAGAGATTTCGCTCCATCACCCAGCAGACCGCCGAGGTCCGATCACTTTGCCAATAACCGTTCTCCGATAGCTCTTTCGGGGAGCCATGGAGCCAGGTCGCAGCCAATCGCGGGGGAACCAAACCGCTGAATAGGATGTGCCCCCAAGTCGGGGCCGTATAGTGGTTGCATTGCGGGGTCCCATCCGAGTTGCGAATATCTGGGGTGAGGACACAAGGGCCCAAATTCAGCTTTTGGGCTTCCTCGAAGGACTTTAAAAGCTCCTGAATTGCATTCGGACTGGGTTCTGTGTCGTTATTGAGCAGAATGATAGGATCTGCGGAAGGGGAAGAGGTCACTGCGCGATTGTTGGCGGTTCCAAAGCCAAGATTTTCCCCAAGGGAAAGGACTTGAACTCCGGGGAATTCCTTTACAACATTTTGAGGCGTGCCGTCAGTACTGTCGTTGTCTGCGACCACAATCGAAAAACCACAACCCAGCAAAGAAACGATTCCCTGTAGGCAACGTCGGGTCATGGCCCAGCCGTTGTAGGTGACGAGAATGATGGCAGGATGGGATTTCACCCCCGGCAATGTACTATTTTAGGGGATTATCCGTTCAGTCTTTGAAGTAAGTGCCCATGAAAAACCCAATCGTCCTATTGATTGTCGTACAGAATCCTGATTTCGAAGTTCGGACTAGACTGGAACAGATGCTCATCTGGAGTAGGGCGATGGTCGTTGTGGACAATAGTTTAGAGGCTGCTCCTCCCATGGAAGCGGAGAATCTTCACTGGCTTTGGAATGGAAACCGCAATGGCTTGGCTGGAGGGCTGAATCAGGGTATGGAAGAGGCGATTCGCCTGAATGCCGATTGGGTGTTGACCTTGGATCAGGACAGTGAGTTTTTTTCTATGGAGTCGGGAATGGCTTTTTGCGCCAAGGCCTTCAGTCTTCCTGTTGAGACGGCTTGGCTCTCTGCGACGCATGTTTTCCCTTTTGAAATGGCGGATTTTACGGAAGACCCGGACTGTCCTCCTGTGACTGTGGAACAATCGATTACCTCGGGGACTCTGTTGCGTGTGCTGGCGTTTCAGCAGTGCGGCCCCTTCCGGGAGGATTTTTTTATCGACTCCATTGACCATGAATACTGTTTTCGTTTGCAGGAACATGGTTGGAAGGTGCAAATTCATCCGGGGATCGGTTTGAAGCACCAACTGGGCAATACCCGAAGGCACAAGGACTTCCAGGGGTTGGAGCACTACGCCTCCCATCACAGCCCCTTACGTCGCTATTATATGACGCGCAATCGTCTGTGGACGATCTTCCACTATCGCAAAAGTCACCAGGCTTTTTTCCGTTCTGAATTGCGTGATATGGCGCACGAGCTCGGAAAGGTTTTGGTGTATGAGGATCATAAGATTCAGAAACTTTGGATGTTCCTTTGCGGTGTTCTCGATTTCTTGCGTGGCCACATGGGCGAACGAAGTAGACTGCATTAATGATGGAAAATGGCACGCCAGTTTTGAGGCTTGGCGAAGCCGAAGAGAACGAGTAATCCAATCGTTAGCGTCGCGTGCAATAGGATTAGGAGAGGATTGGAAACCCCTACCGTCAAGGCGGAGCCGATCCAGATAATTTGAACCCCTCCAATCGCAAAGAAGGGCAGGCTT
>DATIQS010000025.1:0-21071 GCA_035470605.1 Fibrobacteraceae bacterium | reverse complement strand
TGAAAAAACCAACGTTTTTTAAGCACAAACCAAGGATGGCCAGGCTGTTTAGCCTCCTCTTTTTCGGGGCCTTCTCTGTTTTTGCTCAAGCACCTGCGGATACGCGGGCCCAGCAATTTGTCGATTACTATGAGGCCTTGATCAATCAAGCCTTATCCCGTTACTATCACGGCTCCTCGTTCATGGTTGGTGCCCGAGTACAAATACAACAACCTACGGACACGCTCGCCCAAGCGGTAGAACCCGCCGACGCTGGAGAACCCGCGGAATCTCTGAACGATTTGCAAAATCCAGATGGCTTGGATGCCTTGCCCGGACTCCCAGTTCTTCCTGAACAAATGCGTCCCGGTTCCCGCTCTTTTTTCCGTCTCGACGCAGAACAAGCATCCTCCCAAGCTCCGACACCTGTTTATCGGCAAGAACTGGGAATTCAGACATTGACCATCACCGTTCTAGTGGACACCGTCTATTCCCCGGCAGACGTAGAATTCATTCTTGAGCTGGTTCGCATGGTTGCCAAACTGGATAACAAGCGCGGGGACCGTGTAGAGGTCCGCAAAACGGTGTTTCCCCGCCTGGATCGAGCCTTGGAAGATCACCGAATCCGCGTTGAGGACACGCCTCATCCTGCAGATACTGTACATCTAGTCCCTGGAGAAAAGGTGCATCCCTGGGCCCTCTATTGGGAAGAATTACCCTCTCTTCTACCTTTGTTGCTGATTCTGGTCTTTCTGACCATCGTGGTGGCCTTGGTGATGCGAGGCTTCCGTTCTACACGTCTTCCCGCGGAACTCGTCCAACGACTGGATGCTCTGCGAGCAGCCCCAGCACCTGTAGAACCAGAACCCAAACCCCTTCCCCCTCCCAATCCAGAAGAAGAAGAGGAAAAGCAACTGGAAAGTCAGCGCACCCTTTGTCTAAATGCCGTCATTGGAGACCCGGCAGGCGCTACACAGATGCTACGGAATTGGATTGATACCGACCGATCCAAGGGACTGGGAGAAGCAGCGATGTTCATCCAGACGCTAGACGCCAAGGTTCTAGAGGTCCTGAAATTGCATTTACCCATACAAGATATTCGCGCCATCCAGATGCAGATGGACGTGCAAACGATGCCGGAAATTGCAGATCGCCTCGCTTTGCTGCGTACCTTTATGAAAGACCTTCATGCTCTTCGTGCGAGAAACACTGGGGACAGTGCCTCCGTCGCCGACATCTTCGGATTTTTGAATCAGTTATCCACACCGCAACTACTGCATATCCTGAAAGATGAGCCAGTCGGAATCGTCGGCTTGGCCCTGGCACAAATTCCTGGAGAACGTTCGGGCCTAATTCTGCAACAGATGGATCCATCCTTCCGCGTCCAGGTACTTGTCGCCATGGGACAGATTGATACGGTTCCCGTCCAAGCCTATAAAGATGTGGCGAGCCGTCTTGCCCGCAAGGCGCTGGAAGTCAGCAATATGCGCTTTGTCTCTGCGGACGGAGTTCAAACTGTGCTGGACATCGTACAGGGACTTGGATTGGCGGAACAAGAGGAATATCTGCACTCCATCGCCGAACGCGATTTGGCTCTAGCTGGCCGGCTCCGTCGTTTCTACGCAACATTCGGCGAATTGCCATCCCTGCCAGAACCAGTTCTGGTCAAGGTTTTGAATACCTGCGATCGAGATGTCCTTGTTTCTGCGTTGGTGGGGACCGAAGCGGAGTATCGTGAGAATCTGCTGAGCTCCATGCCACAAAGATTCCGCGCCGCGGTGGAATCAGGCATTGAAGGGAATGGAGAGCAAAGTCCTCTCGAAGGGGAACGCGCGCGCAAGGCACTGTTAGCGATTGTGCGCCAAGAACTGCAAAATGCGGGAGGGCGGACATGAATTGGAAAGGACTCGCCCTTGTATGTGGCCTCGTCGCGATGTCGTCGTCCTTATGGGCTGCAGATTCCAAAGCGGCAACACCTGTTCCGCAAAAGCTGTACTACGAGGATTTATACGGCAGCCGCACCGGCATTCAGCAGTTCTACGACATTCTGCAGCAGTTGCAACGCGCTATGGGAGATATTCCTCCCGATATGGAGCGCCTGGCTGTTTACAACATCCGCGCGGACCGGAATGATTTTTCACCAGGTCTTGTCAAATTTTTTCAAGGGAAAATTGAGGAGACCTTCACCAAGTATGGGCACAAACAAATCATTGTCGCACCGGATTTGCGCCAAACGAGGATTCTCTCCACCGACACCTCATTTACCCTTTCCAACACCCTCCCCAACCAGGAAGATCTCTGGCGCCTCGGGGAAAAGCTGCGATTAAACGGATTCATCGAAGGTAGCCTGACGCAGAGTGACGATGGCGACGTACTCCTGAACCTCAAGGTTTTCCGCCACAAAACAGCAGAGGTGGTCTGGTCCGGCAGTTTCGTCTCCGGCCCAAACCGACCACGATTCCTTTTTCCGCTTCTGGAAGTTGGAACTCGCCTCACATTTGGTTACTGGCCCGTCGAGCGCTATACGGATAATGACACCACGGTCAGCGGATCCAACCTAAAACTTGCCATGTACCAATATGGGGCGGAATTCACCGTGGGAGAAGCCGCCAATTCCTCCCGACGTCTTTTCTTAGGTGCCTCGGGGGGGCTGAGTTTCCTCTTTCCGGTCGCAGATGATCCCGAGGATTCCCTGGTGGGGGACCTGCCCTCTAACTGGGTAGGCATGGCGGGAGCGGATCTGCTTTATGTCTTTATCCCCAAAGCCAACATGGATGATGGTTTCTGGCTAGGCGCTTATCTCGGATTGCGTGTTTATTTTCCACAAAAAATTATTGCGCTTCGACATGGCTACACCAGCCGTATTACGCGCCATTTTGCCATTTCTGCAGGAATTCAATACCTACCACTCCTAGACCAATTAATCGCCAGCAAATCCTTCTTCTCTAGCGGTTCCGATTATCAACTTAAACTACAGAATCCCACCTATGAAGTCAGCATCCAATATGCCCTGTAATCCCTGGCGGACCTGGCTCGGGCTGGGGGCAACCCTGATATGTCTCGGAGCCTGCGCAGCCAGTTCACCGGACGTCCAAGATACGGCGCAGAACGACTCCTCGCAGGATTCCAGCGCCGCCCCGGCTCAACGAGCATCCTCTGCAACCACGCCACTGGGTTCCCATGCGGTCTCCGGGATCACCCTGACCTACCAAAACGACGCGTCCACTCTGCGAATGAATATCGATCCCTATGAGGAAAATCTCAACATCGAAATGAAACACTCACCACGAAAAAACGAACCCGAAAAAGAAAAGGCACCAGAGATTCAACACGATACCGTTTACCTCCCCCAAGCAGCCAATCCGCAACCACAGCCAACACCTGTCCAAACTCAGGCAGCACCCGCCTCCCTTCAGACAGTCCAAGATTCGGCGCCCCCCGTCGATACGGCCGCCATTCTTGAAAAAAGCTCTCAAAAGGCAAACGAAGCCCTGCGCCTAATCCAACAGGCACAGGAATATTTCTATCGCCAAGACTACGCCAATGCCCTTCGTCTGGTCAAAGCAGCGCAGGAGACTTGGCCTACAGCGGAGGCCTCTGCTCTGCGAGGCAGTATTCATTACATGCTGGCGGATAAGGATGCAGCTCGCCTATATTGGAATGAAGCCTTATCCATGAATCCCGATATGCCTCAGGTTTCGGAAGCACTTCGCCGTCTGGACCAGCCACGGGAGGACCACTGATGCCTCTTTCGCTCTCAACGCTTCTCGGTGTGGTGTTCGGCTCCCTAATTGTGGTTTGGGGCATTTCTGGGGCGACCGACAATCCTAAAGCTTTTCTGGATTATCCCAGCCTCTTGATCGTAGTCGGGGGCACCATCACTTCCACATTCATTGGATTCCGGGCGCGATACATCATAAAAGCACTGCTCGCGTTGCCCTTAATTTTTGTGCGGCAAAAAATCGGTCCAGAAAGTTTGCGTAGCGACGTACAACGAGTTCTGAACTGGAACAAACGCATTCAATCTGGAGGAGCGAAAGCCTTGGATGAACTGGCGAGCAACCCGAAAGAGGATGAATTTATCCGCTATCTTTTTGGCCTCGTCGCCACGGGTTACAAAGAAGAAGAGCTTCGTTCCTTCGCCACCACCCAAATCGAGGAAGCCTACTTTCGCAGTTTACAAACTCCGAATATTCTGGCGTTTATGGCCTCTGCCGCTCCAGCCTTTGGAATGTTAGGGACGTTGATCGGGCTGATTGCAATGCTCGACAAACTGGAAGATCCGTCAAAAATGGGCCCTGGTTTAGCCGTGGCCCTCATCACCACTCTCTATGGCGTAATCGCTGCGCGTTTTATTTTTCTCCCCTCATCCACCAAAGTGAAACAACTTCTGGGGATCCAACGTTTTCAGCATTATCTGTTTCTGGAAGGCGTCGCTCTAATTTTGCAAAAACGCTCCCCGCTTTACATCCAGGATTGTCTTAATTCCTTCCTGGATTCAAAATACCGTTTGGTCACAAATTCGTCGTCATCGGGCAAAGAATCCACAGGAAAATCCTGAGGCAACGCAGGTCCGAGTACCATGTCTCTCAACGCACAGCACAACCGTTACCGTTCCAACGAAGGAGCCGACTCCTTTGGCATGGACGACTGGTTAGGAACCTACGCGGATATCGTGACACTGTTACTGAGTTTCTTTGTGCTGATGATGGGAATTTCCCGCGTGGATCCGACGTTATGGGAAGCGATGAAATCGGGATTGCGCTCTGAGATTTCTGGAGAGAAAGAAGTCAAAACCCCATTGGCGGAAATCAAACACGACTTGGATTCTTTGTTGGCCTCTGAACGCGCCCAGAAAACCGTGCGCATTGATCTGGGACGAGAGGGAATTGTGATGCAGTTCTCTAGTTCCGCGTTCTACGACGCCGGAAGCGCCGATGTCGGCCCCCAGGCACGCAATATCATCGACCGTGTGGTACAAGCCATGCAGGATATCGACTATTATCCGTTCAAAATCGACATTGAGGGCCATACAGATAACAGCCCCATTCACACGATGCGTTTCCCGTCCAATTGGGAACTCTCGGTGGCTCGAGCGACAAATATTGTGCGCTACATGCTGGAAAAAGGAGTACAGCCCGACCGTCTCAAGGCGGCAGGTTACGCGGATACAAAACCAATTCTACCGAACCAGGATTCTCTGGGCCGCGATATTCCGACCAACCAGGCAATGAATCGACGAATTGTCGTACGCATCCACTGAGTTCAACCGAGACCGAGTCGATTGATGATCCACACCCTGCGGGTTCACCTTCGGCGAGGCGGGTTAGCATGGCCTCGACTGCAATGCATCCAAATGGTCCAGCAATGCCGCTAGCGCGACCAAGGCCGAAACTTGAGCCTCTGCCAGAAATCAAGCAAACCAGAACGGGCAGATCATGAGGCCCCTCCACTCCCCTACAACCATCTCTGCCCCAGACGAACAAGGCGCCAGCTGTCGTTCGCTTGAAGCGCCTCGAAGTCCCCGCGATCCCGGTCAGTTGGATGACATCTCCGTTCGAGCTTGTTCGAATACGAAGATATATACTCTTTGTGCACAACTGCGAGATCTCGGATCACGCAGACCGACCGAGAATTTCTAATGAATCGCTGGCTATGGATTTATATTCATTTTGTAAAAAGCTCCGAAGTGGCTTCGGTCGAATTAAAAAAATGGGGTTTGAAAAAAGGAGTAGCCTGTGTGGGAAATTGCATTGGGATTGCTTTTGACTGCATTGACACTTGCGTCTTGCGGAGACAGCGGAACCAGCGATGGAGATGAGCCGGCTACGAGTTCTGGATCAAACTCATCGAGTCAGGTTTCGTCCTCCTCGGTCATGCCAGAGGTTTCGTCCTCGAGTTCTATACTATCCTGTACCAATACCTATGGAGAAAATACGGTGACAGACTGCCGCGATGGGCAGACATACAAGACGGTGGTCATCGGCACCCAGACGTGGATGGCGGAGAATTTGAACTATTCTGGAGACGACAGTTCTGGAAATCGAACCTACACCAAGGGCTGGTGCTACGGAGTTGGCGGCGAGGATACGACAAATCATTCGGATTCCACCACCTGTGACACCTATGGTCGCTTTTACAACTGGACCGACGCCATGGGGATCTCCCAGAGTTACCTGAGGACCACCTGGGATTCTATTGACACGGTAAACCACCAGGGGATTTGCCCTTTTGGCTGGCATGTACCCACCAACGCAGAATGGAACACCCTGGTGAATTTCCTGGGGGGAACGGATACGGCAGGGTATTTTCTTAAGAGCACCAGCGGGTGGTATAGCAGCGGTAATGGTTCGGATGCCTTCGGGTTCTCCGCCCGGCCTGCGGGCGGTCGTGACCTCAGCGGCGACTGGTACAATCAAGGCTCCGAAGCCTACTTCTGGTCGACTTCGGAGTACAGCGCATCATTCGCACGAAGCCGCTACCTCTATTACTACTACACGTATTTCAGCGCAGGCAGCTACTACAAGAATCGTGCGTTCTCGCTTCGGTGCTCCAAAAATCGTTAAAAAAGTCGGGCAACGCCTGAACGCAGCACGACACACCGCGAAAAGCGCTACTCAGCGACAATTCTCCACCTTTCGTTAACATCCCACTCGACCACGACCCCTTACGCCACCTTCATTCTCCCGCACCCTCCAAGTGCGGCGTACCCACAAGGCATAACACCCGGCAAACAAGCAAAGATTGAAACCGCTGAACATTGCTGCGCTATTACAATTGAATTCCGATTCGGCCACCACACCGAATTGATGCAATTGTCCCCTCGAACATGGGAGTAGAACCGAACAGCAAAACAGGGGTTAGCCCTCCTTATTTAAGGGCCTGTTATTAAATATCTTTGGCCAGATAGAGAGTTCAAAAATGCCGTTCGACTACTCCTCCCTTCAGCAAATGCAGCGCCTGCATCCAGCGTGGCGATTATTACGGGCGGAACTGGCACCGTTTATCGTGACCTTTTTGGATAAGGCCTTTGTGCAGCCTAATGTGCGCACTATTTCGCAAGAAATCTTGGAATCACAGCTAGAGGATCTGCTATATGCCTTGCGCCAAACGGAGGGGAATAGTGCATTCCCGCGCAAAGCCAAAGAATACCTGGAGGATTGGGCCAGTAACGAGAAGGGCTGGTTGCGGATGTTTTATCCACAAGGATCTGACGAGCCACATTTTGATTTAACCCCGGCAGCGGAGAAAGCAATTGCCTGGCTGGACAATCTGGGAGCCAAAGGGTTTGTGGGGACGGAAAGTCGTTTGCGCACCATTTTTGATTTGCTGAAGCAGATTGTGTTCGGTGCTGAGGCGAACGCCGATGTGCGCCTCCAGGAACTCGAACGACGCAAGGCAAAAATCGAGGTGCAGATCGAGGCGGTACGGCGGGGGGAGTTTACCCTAATGGACCACGTGGCACTGAAGGAACGTTATTTGCAGGTAGTAACCACCGCACGCGATTTGTTGGGAGATTTTCGCACAGTAGAACACAATTTTCGTGAATTGGATCACCAAGTTCGTGAAGAAATTGCCACCTGGGAAGGGCGCAAGGGAGACCTACTGCAACAAATTTTCGGCGACCGCGATCAGATCACCGACAGCGAACAGGGGAAAAGTTTTCAGGCCTTTTGGGATTTTCTCATGTCCCCTGCGAGTCAGGAGGAGTTTTCCACGATGCTCGATCGGGTGGCCACTCTGCAGCAGGAGCTTGGCGGGTCAGTGGATCCTCGCTTTCGCCGCATTCATTATGATTGGTTGGAGGCTGGCGAACAAACGCAACGGACCGTAGCAAACCTATCGCACCAATTGCGGCGTTATCTGGAAAGCCAAGTGATTATGGAAGATCGCCGTATTATCCAAATCATTGAACAAATTCAAAATCACGCGCTCCAAGTGCGCTCTCAGATGCCCATAGGGGTCTTTTTTGGCATTGCCGATTTCGGCCCACAAATCCGCCTGCCTTTTGAACGGGCACTTTATCAGCCCAAAGAACAATTTTCCTTTTCCCATGCGGTTGTAAACGCCGATGGGCAGGATGTGGATTTTAACGTTTTATTTTCACAATTTTATGTGGATAAAGAAGTCCTGCGCACGCAAATCCGCGCTGCGATGAAGGCAAAAATTCAAGTATCACTAAGCGATGTGATCACACAATTCCCTCTGCAATACGGACTGGCGGAATTGGTGACCTATCTAGCCATTGCCAGTGAAGACCGCAACGCGGTGATTGACGAAGAGCAAGAAGATCATTTCCAATGGATCAGCACAGACGGTGTGTCGCGCAAGGCCGCCCTAAAACGCATTATTTTCACCCGGAATTCTTTATGACTCCCACCACTCATTCGCTTTCCCTTGTGCTAATTGCCCTAATGCGAGGGCTGGTCCATGCAGAAAAAAATCCACAGATCTGGCAGACGCTATCACAAGAACAGAACGCTGTTCGCGATTACGTCGCGTTACTGGGGCTAGAACTCGTGGTAAACGAAGAAGAAGGTTTTGCCTGGCTGCGCAATCGTCAGGAGGGAGAAACCGATTTACCAACGTTAGTGGTTCGTCGTCCTCTATCTTATCCGGTAAGTCTCTTGCTGGTCCTGCTGCGACGCAAACTTGCGGAACACGACGGCCGAAGCAGCGATCCTCGCCTGATCCTCTCCCGTGATCAAATCGTGGAAATGGTACGCGTCTTTCTTCCTGAGAGAAATAATGAGGCCAAGCTGGTGGACCAAATCGGCTCCTATATCAACAAGATCATCGATTTTGGTTTTGCGCGCCACCTAAAGGGCGATGAAGAACAAATCGAGATTCTACGCGTGTTGAAGGCCTTTGTAGATGCCCAATGGCTGGCGGATTTTGATACGAGGCTCGCAACCTATCGTGCCGCATTGGAGATTCAGAAATGAATGGACCGGAATTGGAATTTGAAACCGACGACGCCCTAGGCGGAGCACGCCTGCATCGCTTAGAAATTTACAACTGGGGTACCTTTCATGAACGGGTGTGGACCTTTCGCATGGATGGCAAAAACGCCTTACTGACCGGAGATATTGGATCGGGAAAATCCACCCTAGTGGACGCAGTAACAACCCTGCTAATTCCTGCGCATAAAGTGGCATATAACAAAGCCGCTGGGGCGGAGTCTAAAGAGCGTACACTACGCTCTTATGTGCAAGGTTTCTACAAATTAGAACGTAACGACATCGGTGAAAGTTCCAAACCCGTAGCCCTGCGTGGTCCGGGTAGTTACTCAGTCATCCTCGGAGTTTTCTGCAATCAAGGCTTTTCGCAGACCACGACCATCGCCCAGGTGTTCTGGACAGAGGAATCCGCAGGACAGCCCAAGCGTTTCTTTGTCGTGAGCGACACAGACATGAACATCCGCGAGGATTTTAACGGCTTCGGGAAAGACATCGCAAACCTGCGTAAACGTTTAAAGGCTCGTGCGCAGACGTTTGTACACGAGACCTATACAGGTTATGCTGGGGATTTTAAACGTCGGTTGGGGATTGAAAACGATCAGGCTCTGGAACTATTTCACCAGACCGTTTCAATGAAAGCAGTGGGAAATCTAACGGATTTTGTCCGTACGCATATGTTGGAAAATGGGAGCCCGGCAGAACGCATTCAGGAATTATTGGAACATTATGATAATCTGACCCGGGCTCATGAAGCCGTGTTGAAAGCCAAACGGCAGGTGGCACTACTGGAGCCCTTGATCACGGACCTGGATCGACATGCACAAAGCGACGCAGAACGCGAGCATCTACGGCGACTGCGCGATGCGTTGCGCCCTTATTTTTCCATGTTGAAAAAGGCGCGCCTAGCGGAACGAGTGGAAATGCTTCGGCAGGAAATCACTAAACTCGATGCTCAGCTAACGCAATTGCAAAAAACGGAAGATCAATTACAGGAAAATCGCGATTATTGTCTGAAACAGATCGCGAGTCATGGAGGAAACCAACTACAGCAACTTCACCGAGATAGTGAGCGTCTTAGCGGAGAGATCCAAAGGTGTAAAACAGCCGAGGCGGAATACCAAAATCTAGTACAGATTCTGCAGTTTCCGATTGTTTCGAATCTGGAATCATTCCTCTCTAATCGGCAGCAGGCAGCATCTCAACTTTCCCAGTGGGACGATCAAAATTCCGAATGCCAGCACCGTTATACGGATGCGGAGTATTCTCTCCGTCAGGAAAGCGAACAACGTAAGATCTTTCTTGCGGAAATTCAGTTTCTACAGAATCGACGCAGCAACATTGATGCCCGCCAGGCGAGGTTGCGCACAGACCTTTGCATGGCATTGCAGGTTTCAGAAGAAGAGCTCCCCTTTGTGGGGGAACTCCTACACGTTCGTTCAGAAGACAGCAAATGGGAAGGGGCGATTGAACGTCTGCTGCACGGATTTGCCTTATCTCTACTGGTACCAGATAAGCTGTATGCGCCAGTGTCCGCCTGGGTGGATCAAACAAATTTGCGCGGAAAGTTGGTTTATTGGCGTATTCCGCATAAGCTTTCTGGAGAAGTGCGACCTCTACATCCACAATCCTTAGTGCGCAAGCTAGAGATTCGCAACGACAGCGCTTTTTATGAGTGGATGGAACGGGAACTAGCACGGCGCTTTGACTTTGCCTGTTGCGATACTCTGGAGCAATTCCGCAGAGAAAAGCAAGCCATCACCCGGCAGGGGCAAACAAAAAGAGGAGATAATCGACACGAGAAGGATGACCGCCATGAAATTCATGATCGCAGTCATTATGTGCTTGGCTGGGATAACCGGGAGAAAATTAAGTTGCTACGCCAACAGCAGGAAATTTGCGAAGCCAGGGCCCGTGATCTTGCCGACCAAATTACGGCGATCACAGCACAGCAGAAAGCACTGCAGCAAGCTCGTGATGCACTGCAACAACTTCTCCATCTCAAGACATTTTCTGAAATCGACTGGAACCCACTGGCGCGACAGCTCGATTCATTGCAACAGCAGATACACGAATTGAAGGAATCCTCCGATCAGTTGAAAACGTTGCAAGGCCAACTGGAAAAAATTGAAACAGCCGTAAAAGACCTCAACCGCAAACGCAATGACAAAAACAATGAACGGGGCTCACACCACCAGCGTCTACTGGACTCCGAACAAGCGATTCGAGCCTGCGAGCAGGAAATAGCGAATGCTCCGCAAGGTTGGGACCAAGACGTACCCACCTTGGAAGGCATCCGAACAACCGTGTTGGAAGGCCAGAAGGTTACCGTAGAGAGCAGCGACAAGGCACAAACTACAGTGCGCGAATCTTTACAAAAGCGCATCGACAGCGAAGACGCTCGCAGCAAAAATTTAGGGGAAAAAATTGTTAAGGCGATGGAGGGATATCGACGCGAATACCCTGTGGAAACGCAGGAGATGGATGCTTCCGTCCAAACCGGAGGTGAGTATCGCAAGGCGCTGAGTCACCTGAAAAGCGACGACATTCCTCGTTTTGAGCAAAAATTTAAGTCCCTGCTCAATGAAAACGCCATTCGAGAGATCGCAAAATTTTCCGCTGGATTGCGTAAGCAGGAACACGATATCCGCGAGCGCATCCAAAGCATTAATCGGTCTCTTGCCGAAATCGAATATAATTCAGGTCGCTTTATCGCCCTAGAGGTTGATAGCAATACCGATATGGACATCCGTCAATTTCAGCAAGACCTAAAAGCTTGTACGGAAGGGACCCTGACCGGCAGTGAAAACGATCAATACGACGAGCGAAAATTTTTGCAAGTTAAGGTCATTCTGGAACGCTTTCAGGGCCGGGCACAATTCTCGGAGTTCGACCATCGCTGGACCACCAAGGTTACGGACGTTCGTAACTGGTTCGTCTTCGCCGCTTCTGAACGTTGGAAGGAGGATCGCACAGAATACGAGCACTACACCGACTCCGGTGGAAAATCGGGTGGACAAAAAGAAAAGCTCGCTTACACAGTGTTGGCCGCAAGCCTTGCCTACCAATTCGGTCTAGAATGGGGCGCAGCCCATTCCCGCAGTTTCCGATTTGTTGTAATCGATGAAGCGTTTGGCCGAGGATCCGACGAATCGGCGCGTTTCGGGCTGGAACTTTTTCGCAAACTCAATCTGCAATTGCTCATCGTGACTCCACTGCAAAAAATCCACATCATCGAACCCTATGTGGCGAACGTTGGTTTTGTAGCAAACCGCGACGGTCGTGAGTCGCAGTTACGCAACCTGACCATCGTAGAATACCAGACGGAGAAAGAGCGAGGCTCCAAACGGTGAAAACGAACTGGGACAGCATACAAACGCTACGAGAAACGTTACAGCGCCGCTGGGATCGCGGCTTTTTTTGGAAAGGCTGGTTTCCAGAAAACTCGCTCTTCCCATACTCGCTCAGCATTCAGGGGCCCGCAACTCGGGATTGGGCAGAACAGTTTGTCGCCATTCAGGCATGGGTGCAAACCTATACAGAATCGCAGAAAAATTTGGGATTTGCGCTGGAGTGGAAGGAAGTCAACCATCGCACGCTGGGAAGCAATCGAATCCCGTACCACGCCACATTTCGCGACCTGGCGCAACTCGCTGCGTTTGTGTATCGGACGACAGAATTAAAACGCTTTCAGGCCAATGCCCAAGCGTTGCAGTCTCTTCTACCAGATCTCGGCCCTTGGTTAGAGACACACCCGCGGGAGGCTCTTATGGAAGAGGCTCCTTGGCGACAATGCCTACGCCTGCTGCAATGGATGCGAGCACATCCGCAACCCCAGATTTATTTACGCCAAATTCCCCTTCCCGGTATAGATACCAAATTCATCCAGGGACACCAGAAGCTCCTCAGCATCTGGCTTACAGAGTTAGGATCGACGGGGGGAAAAAACGAAAAGGCCTCTCCATTTGGAAAATCCAGTCGATTCGCACAACGTTTCGGATTTTTCGCAAAACCAGAGCTGGTGCGCATCCGCTTCCTCGACTCCCGTCATACCCTACAGGGTTTTTCTGATTTGACGCTACGTGTAGATGAACTTGCTCGCTGGACACCGCCGCTACAGACCTGGATTGTCGTGGAGAACGATATTACCGCCTTGTCCCTGCCGGACCTTCCAAATACAGCTGTGCTTTTTGGCCGCGGTTATGGGTTTGAGCCTCTCTGTGTGCTTTCCTGGCTACAGCAGGTGCGTCTTTTCTATTGGGGTGATCTTGATACCCATGGTTTCGCGATCCTTTCCCAATTTCGGGCGCTGTTTCCACAAACTCAATCCCTACTTATGGATCGAGCAACTTTGTTGGAACACCAGGAACAGTGGGTACAAGAAGAAAAACCGACTGGCGCTCGCCTGGAACATCTTCAGCCAGAAGAATCCTCACTTTATGCGGATCTTGTGAATAATCGTTTGGGTGAGCATGTTCGCTTAGAACAGGAGCGGATTGCGTTCGATTGGATACAAAAGACGCTTCAACCCCAAGCCCGCAGTTGGGAGGGTTAGAGATTGCCTAAGATGATGGGATTTCAGGAGTTATTGAGTGCATTCCACCCAACCCTCAATTTTTTGGGATTGTTTACAAACAAGCTCAGTCGCACCATCCATAGCACTTGGCGTGCAAGGTGTGTGGCGGTATGAGGAGCGAGCCCTTGGTGAAAACCACAGGAACCTGGCAACTGTACCAACCTCATAGGCTGCCCGAAGAGCGTTCACAGGACGTGGGACATAAAAATCGACCCAATCAACGGCGGGATCTGGGGTTACCCAGTCTATATCTCAAGGCTCCCTTCACCAATTCAAGGAAAAGAATCAAACCCGCCCGAGCTTACAAACATGTCCAGGTTCATGCTGGTGAGGATGCTCCCCTTTTTCAAAATCCTTATAGGAACCAAGGCGCTGCATCATGTTATCAAAGTCCACCTGATGCCCGTCAAATTCAGGACCATCCACACAGACAAATTTCACTTTACCACCAACGTTGACTCGACAACCACCGCACATGCCTGTGCCGTCCACCATGATCGTATTCAGGCTCACAATCGTGTGAATGCCAAAGAGACGCGTGGTTTCCGCGCAGAACTTCATCATAATCGGAGGACCGATCGCCACTACTAATTGAGGTGGATTTGGACCTTCACAGAATTCTTTCAGCGGCTGGGTAACTAAGGCCTTGCGGCCAGCGCTGCCATCGTCAGTGCAAATCACCAATTCGTGGGCAATGGCGCGCATTCGATCTTCAAGGATCAACAAATCCTTCCGACGGGCACCCATAATCACATCGACCTGGTTCCCTGCAGCTTGAAAGGCCTGAGCAATAGGATGCAAAGGAGCGACACCAATTCCTCCGCCTACGCAAACGACCCGTCCCACCTTTTCAACATGGGTCGGTGTCCCCAACGGACCAGTCAGCACGGGAATGTCATCCCCCACATTCATATGAGAAAGTTCCTGAGTGGAGTGTCCAACCGCTTGAAAAATCAAGGTAATGCTACCTTCTGCGGCATCTGCGTCAGCGATCGTTAGGGGAATGCGTTCCCCAAAATCCAAATCGGTTTGCAGTAGAATAAATTGTCCAGCAGCCCGAGCCTCAGCAATACGGGGAGCATGAACACGAAATTGGAAGACATCATCAGAAAGTTGGACTTTATCGAGAATTTTTGCCATGGCGGCAATTTAGAAATCCGACTCTCCACGGATCTAGTTTTAAAATGTCGATCAACAATCCCGTCAATTGAATTTCCATAGATGTAGAATTATACAATTGCGAAAACATTATTGTTTTCCTTGTTCCTTAAAATCTTCAAGAAATGGCCTTAATTGATAGAAATTACGCATTTCCGTATTCGGCACAATTGTTGCTAAAAATCGACATTACAGCAACAATTAGTGGAGAACAACGATGACCCAACGAATAACCCCCCGGGGATGGGCGGTATTAGCCGCTCTCCTCGCCATTCCTTCCCTTGCTCTTGCCCAAGGAGACACGCCTCCAACGGATTCCGGCGTCACCTCCTGGATGATGACGTCCACCACTCTGGTGTTACTCATGACCCCTGGGCTCGCGCTGTTCTATGGGGGATTGGTTCGCACGAAAAATGTGCTCGGCACAATGATGCAATCCTTCGCCGCCATGGCGGTGGTTGGGGTCCTCTGGTCGGTCATCGGTTATGCATTGAGTTTTGGCCCAAATATCTTGGGTGGATTGGTCGGTTGGAATTCCGATCTTTTTTTGTTGAAAGGGATTGACGATACCATCATGCCTTCCGGGGTGCCTGAATATGTATTTGCCATGTTTCAGGGGAAATTTGCCATTATCACACCAGCACTGATCGCTGGCGCAATCGCAGAACGCGTGAGTTTTAAAGGCTGGATCACCTTCATCACCCTCTGGGTTCTTTTTGTTTACGCTCCTCTCTGCCACTGGGTTTGGGCAAGCGACGGATTTTTCTTCAATATGGGAGCCAAGGGCGCCATTGACTTTGCCGGCGGCACTGTGGTGCATATTTCTTCCGGTGTTTCCGGTTTGGCTCTAGCGATTTTTCTTGGTGCCCGGCGCGGTTATCCCAAGCTTTCTACCTCTCCCAGTAACATGACTTATGTACTTCTCGGTGCAGGCCTACTCTGGGTGGGTTGGTTTGGATTCAATGCGGGTTCTGCCGTGGCTTCCAACATCGATTCAGCCCGTGCGTTAACGGTTACCCAGGTCGCCGCAGCAACAGCCGCTTTAACCTGGGTCCTAATCGAAGCGGTCCTTCATGGAAAACCCACCTCTCTGGGCATGGCTTCTGGAATTTTAGCTGGATTGGTGGTCATCACGCCGGCCGCAGGTGTTGTTCAAATCAGCGGAGCCATCGCCTTGGGCTTCATCGCTTCCGTCGTTTGCTATACCATGATTACATTGAAGGGTAAGTTAGGTTACGATGATTCGTTGGACGCCTTTGGTGTCCATGGTGTCGGTGGGATTGTCGGCGCGATTGGTTTGACCTTCTTCATCCGCCAATCTTGGTGGGTAGATGCAGGGACCAAGGTTGCTGGCTGGAACTGGCTTTCCCAGTTAAAGGTTCAATTGGTCGCCGTTGGTACAACGATCCTCTTCGCCGCAGTCATGACGCTGATCATCGCCTTTGTGGTGCAAAAGACAGTAGGC
This sequence comes from Fibrobacteraceae bacterium, assembly GCA_035470605.1. Classification (GTDB taxonomy): domain Bacteria; phylum Fibrobacterota; class Fibrobacteria; order Fibrobacterales; family Fibrobacteraceae; genus CAIRAY01. The sequence goes on along the minus strand of DATIQS010000025.1, from coordinate 4,936 downwards.
TTACGCATCAGCGAAGCCGGTGAAAAAACGGGCATGGATCATGACCTCCATGGTGAACGCGGCTACGGCCTGAACAATCTGAACTAACGGGGCGCACAATGAAATTGATTACTGCGATTATTCAAGAAGACAAATTAGACGATGTTCACGAAGCTCTGCTCAATGCCGAAATTGAGCGTATTACGGTAAGCCGTGTGAGCGGCCATGGACAACAACAAGAAATCACGGTGCTGCGCGGCAAGAAGGTAATGCCCAATCTGATTCCCAAGATTCAAATCACCATTGCCTGCAATGACCAATACGAAGACACAATCGTGGATACCGTCCTTCGCACAGCTAGGCATGGGAAGGATGGGAAAATCGGTGACGGAAAAATTTTCGTACAAGAACTCAAGGAATGCGTACGGATTCGCACGGGTGAACGCGGGATCAAAGCAATCTGATTCATCTAGATGGAATCTTTCTGGGCGTCGGGTAACCGGCGCCTTTTTGTGTGTATTTGCAAAGTAACCGCAGCGCAACATGGACAAGCATGAAACGGCGTCAGTAAACCCGGAGAACCGCGTAGAATTCACATGAATTTCACCCGCAACGCCGGTTAAACCGCCCCAAGAAAATCAGAGACAGGTCTACGTTAATGAGACAACCTCCGCGACTGTGGTCTAGTGTCTCCTTCCCAGGGCCGTCCATTTCTTTAATTCAGCCAGGCCCTTTGAACGTCCATCCCGAAAAGCGTCCATCCGTCGGGATCCTTAGAATCGTCCCTCTGAACTTTGGTATCTCCTTGATAAGGATAAATCATCTCAAGGAGATTTTATGAAGGTTCTTGTCGTGTTTCATTCCCTTTATGGGCATATCCGTCAAATGGCGGAAGCTGTGGCAGAAGGGGCGCAAGAGGTTCCAGGAGCCGAGGTGACGTTACGTCGAGTTCCCGAGACACTGAGCCCTGAGGTCATCGCGGCTATGGGGGCAACAGAGTCCCAAAAAGCCCTTGCGGAGATCCCCGTCGCTACGATAGAGGATCTCGCAGAGGCAGATGCCATTCTCTTTGGTACACCGACCCGTTTTGGCAACATGTCGGGGCAAATGCGTAGCTTTCTGGATGCCACTGGAGGCTTGTGGGCCAAGGGAGCCTTGATTGGCAAGGTGGGAAGCGTATTCACCAGTACGGGAACGCAACATGGAGGTCAGGAATCCACAATCCTTTCATTTCACACGACCTTGTTGCATCACGGCATGGTAATCGTGGGCCTTCCTTATTCGTTCCAAGGGCAAACCACAACCGATGAAATCAGCGGAGGGTCTCCCTATGGTGCCAGCACGATTGTCGGTGCAACAGGGACACGTAGCCCTAGCGCCAACGAGCTTGCCGGGGCGCGTTTTCAAGGGGAGCATGTCGCAAGAATTGCTACAAAACTCTCTATAGCATAAATCTAGATCCATCAGTTGGAAGGGATCTCCGACATTTGGGATCCTTGATCTCTTTGCGGCGTTTGACATTCCTCGTTTTACAACGCACCAATAACCTGGTTCTCAATCCTTCCCCATGGTATGATTAGGGCATTCTTTTTCTGGAAGGATGAAATGGCCTGGGCCTGGACGACACAAGATCAAGAGTGGCTCTTTTTTTGCGAAAATGCCAAAGAACAAGAGGTGATTTCCCTTGTGCTTGAAAAATACACCGACATTCAACCCACCACGATTGGGAGCTTTCTTCTTGTGGTTGAAACAAACGATGTGCAGCCGTTACTTTGCCAGATTCAAAAACAAGGCGTATCCATTTCACTCATCGAACCCGACAGTCCGATTCTCTGATCAAATCGTGTCCTGCACACAACGGATGGCGAATCCATTCTGCTTGTTGAAATTCTCACTGCGAAGATAAGCGATGCCATTGCGGAGATAACGCCCCTGTGCATAGACCTCATTGCCTTCGTATAAGGTCCAGAAATAGGCATAGCTTCCGAAGCTAGAGAAATCCCCGTATTCATCCCGCATTCCCAAAGGATAGGCGGAGAATCCTGACGTATTTCCATCGTTGTTGGCAGAGCTGTTCCAACTGGAATTGCTAGTGTTGTCGAGTTTCATCGTCATTCCAGCAACCTCTTCACCTCCAAGGCGTTCCGCCAGGGTATCCCACTCCGCAGAAAGCGGAATATGCCAACCATCGGGGCAGATCCCCTGATGTTCACTGGAACTTGCGGAAGAAGAGCAGTCAGAAGTGTCACAAGTCGCAGACAAAGCCAAAGCCTCTGCCCACTGATAAAGAGCACCATAATTAGCGCAATTGCTGGAGTCATCGTTATAGCAATACTTCTCGACGGCGTTGTCGTTTTCCTGGGCGCTATCCCCGGGAATCATCGTGCCATAATTCAAATTCTGGGTCATCCAGGTGCGCTCCTCAACAACCACATAGCCATAAATTTGTCCATCACGGGAATCAGTAAAGGTTCCTGTTTCAAAATTAAAGCCACTGCTGGAACTGGCGGCAGAAGAAGAACTCGAATCGTCTGAACTGTCAGAACTGCTGTCACAGGATTGCAGCAGGAAAGCCAAAAGCAGAATCAATACAGAAAAACGGAATTTCATGAATACCTCAGATAGCAAAATAGATTTTTCCTCCCTTCAGTTTTTTGAAAGGATCGACAAAGCGGCAAGCCTCCAGGGCCATAGGGGAAAATTGCACGACATAGTTGACCTTGAGACAGCGAACCTGGAAACGCATCGGGAACATCAGAGCCCATTCAACCCAATGGCAATTCCCAAATTATATGTCGTGGTGCTTCCATGATCCAAATCCGCATAGATATCAAAGGCCGCTAGGCTGACGCGCAAACCGACCTGTGTGCGGAGTCCCTTGTGCCCGTCCACCACTAAGTGGTATTTATCGATCGCGTAGGAAACAGTATCTCCATCCGCTGTCGGAATGTTGAGCGTCGTCGCCTTGGTATCCACCGTAATAGAAGAGGTTTCATAACCGATGCCCCCGTATACGCCGAGTCCAATGAGAAATTTGGCGTCCAAAGAGGTCGTAAACATATAGACCTGGTTGTCCGACTCCAATTTGGCATATTTCTTGGCATCAATGGTGAATGCGTTGTACGCATACATCAGGCCAAAATGCAGGAAAGGAAGCTTGCCCATGATGGGAATATGGGGGGTAATCTCATGCTGGACCGTAAAACCAAACTGACTCACCGTACCCAATTTTTTTTCAAACACATCCCCCACCGAACCGGGAATCAAAGAAGAGGACATGTAGCGAACGCCTAGGGAAATATTATCTAGCACAGGGATATGTGAAATGCCAATGTTCAGTCCCAACGGAGGCAAGGAAGGAGCAACAGACCACCCAAAGCCAACAAAGGGCAAAAGCACGGAGGATGGGATCTTCACCGAATCGGGACACGCAGTTCCGTTTGAATCAGAAGCGAGGCATTCGCCAACGACTTTGTTGTAATCGTCGAATAAAGTCAGAATGTTGTCTTCATCAGAATTGGAAACCAAATTTTCAAGAGAACGCGTCCGGGCGCTCTTTTGAGAAGAGCCATAAATCGTGGGGACGTCTTCCGCGGTGATGTTCAGGGTCTTCAGGTTGTAGTCCTTACGATCTCCAGAGGCCAGAGAAACCACCTGTTCCATAGAATCCAAGGAAATCGGCAGATCAAACTGGCTAATCAAAGCTCCAACAGGCAGATTTCCAGAAAAATCAAAGGTTTTCATACTTTTGCTGACCCCGACCAACGGATAGCCAACGTACAAGCTGAAACCAACGGGCAAACCCAGAAAAGATTGGGTCTTAGAGCTATAATACCATTGGCTATTCATGCCGGAGCCCATGCCTTCGGCCATTGGCTGTAGATAGCCCTCTACCGCCTCGGAGCCCATCTGCTGCATTGACTGTGAAAAGGTTTGAGCTCCCACCTGGGAGACCCAATAGCCACAAGCAAAGATCATCAGGCCAAGATCAAACTTCCATTTCATAGAGAAAAGTCTCCACGACGAGATTACATGTTTTAGTGGAAATATGGTATTTTAGGGGCATTATATGCAAGAAACAAGCGAGAATACACTGAAAGGCGTGAGGATCCTCATCATTGAGGACGAGGTTGCCATAGCGGAAGGACTTGTTGACCTTTGCGAATTCAAGGGCTATCCCGCGGATCATGTACAAGACGGAGTTACAGGTTTGGAACGAGCCCTGTCTGGCGCCTATGATCTTGTGATTCTAGACCTAATGCTTCCAGGTATGGATGGCTTTACCGTTTGCAACCGCCTGCGCGAAAAAGACCGGGAGCTGCCGGTGATTATCCTCTCCGCGAAGACGTCAGAACAGGACATCATCGAAGGATTGAGTCTTGGTGCTGACGATTACATTTCAAAACCATTTTCTGTGGAGACCCTCTTCGCCCGCATCCAAGCAGTTTTGCGCCGCAGCCGCAAGGTATTAGATCCCGCAGACATGATGGCAATCGGCGATTTACGGGTGCGCTTTCGCGATTATACCGGCTCCCGCAAGGGCGAGGAAATCATCTTTACTCGTAAGGAAATCGAAATTCTGGAATATCTTTGGAGGTTTCACGACCGAGTCATCCCCCGCCACCAATTGTTACACGAGGTCTGGGGATACGAAAACGCCGAAGCGGTGGATACACGCACCGTGGACATCCATATTACAAAGCTCCGCAAAAAAATCGAGATCGATCCCTCCCGGCCAAGGATTCTGCAAACCCTGCGCGGTGAAGGGTACCAATTATGCACCCAATCCGGGGCTCACTGAACGGTTGACCATGTTTCGTTTCCGGCTGACCCTGATCCTAATTTTTCTGGTCATCCTATCACCGACCGTCTTCTTGCTGTACCGATCCTGGCAGCATCTGGGTGCAGAAGCCATGTTCGGACAAAAGGAACGCGCGTTTCTCATCCTTCAGATGCT
>DATIQS010000024.1:0-5609 GCA_035470605.1 Fibrobacteraceae bacterium | reverse complement strand
TCCCGGGAGCGGCGGGCTGTTCCACGCGATCGCAGGGGGGATTCCCTTTTCGATGGTGACTCCTCTGGGCACTTAGACTTGGATGCAGAGTCCCGTAAGTTGCTGGAAATCCGTCGGATTGATCCAGATGCTTTGATGATTCCTTGGCCGGCGGATGATTGGCGCCGCGATTTGGTGAAACTTCTCGAAGCGGCTTTCCAACCTGGAGAGGCGATTGAATTTAAAGTTGCGGAAACTCCTCAGGCCAACCGGGAAACGGTGAGCACGATCCTGGGACAAAGCGAATACATCACCAAAATCATGAAAAGTTTGGATGGCTCTGAAGGCGCTCTGATCGGCATTAATGCGGTCGCGAGCGAGGGCGCCAAGGACGATTCCTGGAAATTTCGATATGCGGTAGTGGATAGCCTTCGGATGAGTCTTTCCAAGCAATTGGCTTTTTATAAGGCCCTGAATTTACCGTGTGTGGCGTTGGTCAATTCTGGAGCCAATACGGTACAGGCCTGGGTGCGCATCGAAGCCGCTGACTCCACGGAATACAGTGAACGGGTTGAATTCCTCTATAACGTGCTGGAGGAAAACGGATTCAAGGCGGATCCGTCGCTGAAGGCCGCCTCTCAGATGGTTCGGATGCCAGGCGTATTGCGCAATGGGAAACAGCAGTACTTGATTGGTCTGAATGAGGGCGCTCGTTGCTGGAAGGACTGGCAGGAATGGGTGGATTATTGCCTGGATGGGAATCCCTTGGTGGAGCTCGCCTCGTATCACAAGCAGGCCCCTTCCCCAGAAGCTTTCTTGGTGGACGGACTTTGTAAAACCTCGGATTTTTTTGTGTTGACGGCGCCTCCAAAGGCTGGAAAATCTTTGGCGTTGATCGACCTCGCCCTTTCGCTTTGTCACGGTGAGCCCTGGATGGGGCAACAGACGGAAGAGACGGATGTCCTGTTTATGAACTTGGACCTTTCCAAGGCGACGTTTCTCAATCGGTTGCATCTCGTTGCAAATGAGCGCAAAATAGATCCCGCTACCCCGAGATTGGGACTCCTCAATCTGCGCGGTTTCCGGATGCCCATGCTGGATTTGGCGGAGTTTCTCGTGCGGCGCATTGAAGGCGCTCGCAAATACGAGGAACACGATTACCGGGTGATCGTGATTGATCCTGTGCTGTCCTTGTTGCATGCGGCGGGTTCCACCGATTTGGGCGGGGATTTGACGATGCTCGCCGATATCGTATCCTCGCGAACAGGTGCTGCCGTCGTTGTTGCCTTATCCTTGGATGAACTCGCAACACTGCACATCAATCCAGATTCTTCTCTAGAATTATTCCCTGCCGATCGTCCCGGTGTTTTTCAATTCCGTTCCGCCTGTAAGGACTTTCCACCGCTTTCTGGTCGGGAATGCCTTTGGAAATATCCCCGTTTCATTGTCTGAAGGATTTTATGCCCGCACATTCAGCGACTCGCACGTCCCATTCTGCAAAGGACAAAAAACAACTCGTACTACGTTGGCAGCAGGAACACCAAATCCCGGGTAAGGTCCAGGCTTTGTTGACCGCCTCTCCTGATTCTTCGGGAGACTGGTGCATCCGCAATGTGAAACATGGGAAACAATTCCGCCTGGAAATTCTAGGCCCTTCTGATAACCTGCTTGTCCCAGATGTCGTGACTACGCTCTTTGAATATTTGATTCAGGAGCATCAGTACTACATGCGCAAGGCCATGACGCAACTTTGGATTCGAGCTGCGGCTCCGGGGGCTTGGGCTTTGTTGCTGCATAGCCAGATTCGCGGTGCCGGGACTGGACACGCTCTCAAACTGCTGGAGTCTCATTTGCGACGCAATATGCCAGAGGTCGTGGCCCTGCATCGTGTAGAGACCCGTCCCTGGTATCCCTTTCGTTTGGATTTGCCTCCCGTGGCCATGAAGTACGATCTTGTGCCGGTGTTTGGCCCAGAGTTTTTCCCTTTGGGCACTACGGATCATGAGTTTCATATCCTGGAATGGTTGCCCCAACTGCGGGAGCCTTATCTGCATTTACCAGAGCGTTTGTTGGCTGGGATTCATCCCATGCCTGGGGATCGACTCCTCGACCTCTATTGCGGTAGTGCATTCCTGGGCTGTCAGTTGGCTTCTCGTTTTGAAGAGGTGTATTGTGTGGATCCTCGCGGAATTTCCAAACAATCTGTCTTGCACAATTTGCAGCGTCGGCATTTGACAAACGTTCATTACATGCAAAAACGTGTGGATGCAGAATTCATTGCGAATTTTGTCCGCCGCCCAGGACCATGGACCGTAATTCTCAATCCGCAAGCCGGTGAAGCCCTTCCTATGGGCGTCATTCGCAATCTATCAACGGAGTCCGTTGGCCGAGTCATTCACATTGGCTCCGATTGGGCGACGCTGGTTGGGGATATTCGCAAATGGCGCCGGGCGGGGATGCTTTTGCGCAAGATTGTTCCTCTGGATCTGAACCCGACCTCCTCGCGCAATTTGGAATTGGCTCTCTTTTTTGCTCCTGACCGAGAAGGTGTGCTGCGTCAGGGCCTTCCTTCACCACAACCGGATGACATCGAAGAAGAGGCGCTTTCTTCTGTGCCTCGTTTTGTGCAGAAAAGGACGCGACCCCGTACGCGCAAGGGATAACAGCAAGATTTATTGTTGGGCGTCTCCTTCTACGTCCTCGATTTACAGGGAGTATCCCTCTGGTCATTTTCCCTATTTTCCTTTGGGCTGCATCAATCTCGCTCGCAATGGCCTCGACGTTAATTTTTAGGGGTGTCCAGAAAAAGAATTTTTAGAGGCGTCTCATGATAAGTTCATATATTTGACTCGTTTTTGCGGTGCTTCCGTATTACTCGCGTGAGGTGTCGTTGTAACATTTAGGAGAGTACACAAATGGGCAAGCCAACCGGATTCATGGAATACCAGCGCGAATTGCCGCCTGATCGTCCAGTGCGAGAACGCGTTAAGGATTTTAACGAATTCCATCTCCAACATGAAGAGGCCAGGTTAAAATTGCAAGGTGCTCGGTGTATGGATTGTGGCGTCCCATTTTGTCATTCTGGTCTGATGCTTCCCAGTGGAGCCGCAGGTTGTCCGATCAATAATCTGATTCCCGAATGGAATGATATGGTGTTCAAGGGTCTGTGGCGCGAAGCTATTGATCGTTTGCACAAAACCAATAATTTTCCAGAGTTTACGGGTCGCGTTTGCCCTGCACCCTGCGAAGGCAGTTGTGTTTTGGGAATCCATGAACCGCCTGTAGCGATTAAAAACAATGAACGCGCCATTACGGATCGTGCATGGGCAGAAGGTTGGGTGCGCCCGGATCATCCTTCTGTACGTACAGGGAAAAAAGTTGCTGTGGTCGGTTCTGGCCCTTCTGGTTTGGCGGCTGCGGCTCAATTGAATAAGGCGGGGCATCAGGTCACCGTGTTTGAACGTGCTGACCGCGCAGGTGGGCTGCTGATGTATGGCATCCCCAACATGAAACTTGAGAAAAAAGCTGTGGTGCAACGCCGGATCGACCTTATGGTGGAGTCTGGCATTGAGTTCCGCTTAAACTGTGAAGTGGGCAAGGATTACCCAGCGGGGAAGCTTTTGTCTGATTTCGATGCCGTGGTTCTTTCCGGCGGCTCGACTCGTCCGCGCGATCTTCCTGCACCAGGGCGTGAATTCAAAGGGATCCATTTCGCGATGGAATTCCTCAAGGCGAATACCAAGAGTTTGCTCGACTCCCAACATGCGGATGGCCAATATATCAATGCGGCTGGCAAAGATGTGGTGATTATCGGCGGCGGGGATACGGGAACAGACTGCGTGGCCACTTCTCTTCGTCATGGCTGCAAATCTGTGACTCAACTTGAGATTATGCCCAAGGCTCCAGATAAGCGTGCCGCGAGCAATCCATGGCCGGAATGGCCTAAGACCTATTGGCTTGACTATGGTCAAGAAGAGGCAAAGGAAATTTTTGGCGCGGATCCTCGTCAATATTTGGTGTCCACTAAGCGTTTCCTCGGAGACGCCGAGGGGAATCTGACTGGTCTGGAAATTGTGGATATTCAGTGGGAAAAGAACGCCGATGGCCGCATGGTTCCCAAAGAAGTCGCGGGCAGTGTGCGTACTATTCCTGCGCAGCTCGTGTTTATCGCGATGGGCTTCCTTGGCCCCGAGACTCAATTGGTGCAGCAACTGGGTGTGGACCTCGATGCGCGCCAAAATGTCAAAGCGGAATTTGGCAACTTTGCCACCAATGTCAAAGGCGTCTTTTCTGCTGGCGATATGCGTCGTGGTCAGTCTCTAGTCGTCTGGGCGATCAACGAAGGGCGACAGGTGGCCCGTGAGGTGGATCGCTATTTGATGGGTTCGAGTCAGTTGCCATAAGGCGGGTTCCGTCGGGAGATGGAGAGCTTTTCTATCCTTTCCCCATGGATACACGCCTCTCCTCCGACTTATCCGCCCGTCTGCGGTTCATCTACGAAACCGAAAAGCTGAAACTCGTTTACCGTCAAAACCAGGCGGTGGACGGAAGCCGCGCCGAAAACAGCGCGGAGCATTCCTGGCATACGGCGCTTATGGCCATGGTCCTGCTTCCCCACGCGGACCAGCCTGGTGTCGACCTGTTGCGCGTCATGAAAATGCTCATTATCCACGACATTGTGGAGATCGACGCGGGCGACACCTTTCTTTATGACAAACAAGGAAACCTGGACAAAGAAGAACGCGAGACCCGGGCGGCAAAGCGGATTTTTGGGCTACTGCCCGAAACGCAATGCGAGGAACTCATTTCACTCTGGCGCGAATTCGACGCGCGTGAAACGGCGGACGCCCAGTTCGCCGCTGCCCTGGACAGCCTGCACCCCTTGATGAACCACCTGGCCTCCGGCGGGAAAGGGGTCAAACCGCACCGTCTGAAAACCCAGCAGATCATCCAAAAGAAACGTCCTATCGCCGAAGCCTCTCAGGAGCTGTGGGACGCGGCGCAGGAAATCATCGCGGAAAGCGAAGAAAACGGGCTGTACCTGAAATAAACATCCACGGGCATAGCCTTAAAATGCCTTGATGAAGGCAAACCGTCATCGTCCCAGCAGGGAGAATCCCCTGTGGTGCGGCACAGGTTTTGCAGCGCAGACGTCGTGGCGCACAGGTTCACGCGGAGATGCGGAGTTTAGCACAACAGCCAGGGTAGAGGGTAGAAGTCGGAGTTATGAGAGATGAGTGATGAGTAGGGTTCTGCGCGAAAGCCATCGTTTTCTCGCAAGAGCGCCATTCTACATGTATTTCCACTCATCACTCCTTTCCCATCCTGTCAAAAAGAAAGAGTCATCTCCGCACGGCATGCTTTTCGCGAAACGACGTTCAGAGGCTCTGAACAGAACGTCTTGCTGAGTCTCATCTCTACCCTCTAACTTGGCTGTCGTGCTGCAATATCTACCCTCTACCCTGGCTGTCGTTCAAAACCCCCATACTATCCTGCCCCTCCGTGATCCCCATCATCCATTTTTTGCCGATGGGCTGTGCGGAATTTATCTTTCGCAACAGAGAATTTTGATGCTTTGAACCAAGGAGACACATCTGATGTTGCGACATGCCATTTGGGCTTGCTTGTTG
>DATIQS010000023.1:0-1932 GCA_035470605.1 Fibrobacteraceae bacterium | reverse complement strand
TTCGGGGGGGGGCGGATTTGGATTCTGTGGCGGATTCCTATGAGAATGAGAAAATCGCTTCCCTGATTCGGACCTTGGCTGAGAATCGTCCCTTGTCTTCTCCTGAGGGACTGTTGGATTTGGTTTTTACCGATACGACGGCTGGAAATTTGCCTCGTTTGGCTCGGTGGCGAGATTCCCTCGGTTCCGTCTCTATCGCCTGGATGCCGATGGAGGGGGGGGCTTTGAAGGGGCGCTTTTTGGACCTCAACACCCGTTGTGTATGGCTTGAACCTTGTCCAGAGGAACCCTTGCCGGGAGGAGCTGTTCCGATTGGAGCAAGTTTTGATTTTGCGGGTCGAGAGTATTTGATGACTCAAGATCTTTTTCGGGGAATTGGCGAGGCTCCGGTGGTCGCGGTTTTGCAAGGAAAGGTGGTGCAGGTCGCCCAGGATTCCTCTGGCTGTATTTCTGTCCTTTTGGAACATGAGGGGAACCAGGAAAGTGAGACTCGGGGTTTGGCGGTCCTCTCCGAAGAAATCCGTCCAGGAGCCTTAGTGGAACAAGGGGGACTGTTAGGACGTCTCTCCGCTAGGGATACTACAGAACTGGTATTTCAATTTCGTCGAAATGGAAAGTTTGTGCGGTGGGCGGATTTTTGGTTGGAGTCCCATCCAGTATCGGATTCGGCGATTGCTAAATTCCAGAAAGCTTTATTGCGGTGACCGAGATGAAGAGTTCCATTACCCCGATCTTTTTGAATGGATTTGCTCCGTGTTTGAGAACGGCATGGATGTTTTTTGCTTCCGTCCTTCTGATGGCCTGTACCTGGTCTGGGGATGGCCCGATGGAGGCGACAGATGGCGATTTATCGGGTTGGGGTTTTTACCTTGCGGGCGAACTCGATTCGGGACGACGTGTCCATGCGGCAGGGGATACTTTGCTGGTGGAGCTTGATTCTCTATGGTTGGTTTCGGTTTGCTATCTGGATTCGGTTGGGGTTCGTGTGGGGACGGTGGATTCCGCTTTGACGTTGGAATTCGTTTTACATCTGAGCTATGATCCCGATGCCAACTGTGCGGCTTCGGATCTTGCCACGGATTCCCTGTTTCGTCTGCTTCCAGATTCCTCCTGGTTGTCGATGGATCGGATGCTTCTGTACGGCGCTGAGGCGGATCAGGCCATGGATACGCTTTCCGATTCGTTGGGACATTCCCTTGCTTCGTTAGATTCGGCTGGACGCTATGGAGCCCTTCTGGATACGATCTGGCTGCGGGATGGAACGAATGAGGACACGACATTCTATATCGAGTTGGATTCAAATTTTACAGACTATCATCTTTTCCCGCTGGTGAATGGTGATAGCCCTTGGGTGGTGCGTTACCTGCATTCTTACACGGCGGGTTCAGACTATTGGCGTTATTATACACAGACCTGTGCGGAACCCAGAACCACATGCACTCTGGTTTCCGACACCAGTTGGCCGGATGATTACATCTTTGAAGATACGACTGACGCCTATTTGCGGTGGATTTGTGAAGGGGACACGACAGGAACAGAGTATTGCTTGACAAAGAACTGGGAGACGGATACGAGCGTGGCCGAAACCTATGGGGCTACTCCAGATACCGTTTGGACCTGGTCTACCTATTTTGTGGAGAGTACGCCTTCCTGCGCGTTTTTGAACCGAGAAAAGATCAAATCTTATAGCAGTAGCACTTCTGGGGGAAAGGTGAAGTTCTGGAGGGAACTCTTTATCCCTTCTGCGAATGAAGAGCGTTGTGGTCCTCCTCAACTGGGGTTTTCTGCGCGTGGTTCTGCTCTGGAAGAATGGAATCTCTATGATCTAGACGATAGCATTCTGGTTGTGGATACGGCTCTAGCGGACAGCATTCTGGAGGCGATTGGGTTCCGTTGATGTGCATGGCCGCTCACTCTCCCCACCTTGTTATA
>DATIQS010000022.1:0-3555 GCA_035470605.1 Fibrobacteraceae bacterium | reverse complement strand
CATGCCAAAGCATCCATGGGTTCAAATCGCGCAAAGCCGGAGACTTTCCACCAATCAATTCCTGCTCCGTCAAGGCGATCCACCCCCATGCCCCAGCCCACTCAAGACGATGCATGATAAACGTTTTATAGGGGTCATCGTAGACACGGTCACGCTGATTGGAAATCGCATTATGGCTTTGTATCCAGGTTTCGCTCCCTACAGGCGCGTCTCCACCGACACTGTCTGGAGTTCCTGTCAATGTTGCGTTTAACGAGGAAATCATCCAATCAAAACGAATGGCCCCAAATCGGACCTGCCACCAGACCATATCTTGGAACGGAGGAGCTGAGCCCAAAATCACGGAATTGGGGGACGGCCCCAAATCAGGTTTAAAGCGCCCAGCTTTAAAAAAGCCGTAGTCGTTGTTCCATTGTGCCCAGCCGAGGATGGGCATATTGATGTCCAATTCATTTGCTCCCAATAGCCAGCTTCCTCCTGCATCATCCTGAAACCAAGCTTCAATGTCGCGTCGAATGGGTAAGCGACTTTCCACCGTAAACGCAGAATCTACCGAAGCTCGCAAGTCCAATGTAGCCAGGCCATCCAGTTGTTCATAAGCCAGACCATTCGCCAAAGGAACGCGCAAAGCAAACCACCCATGACTATAAAAATCAGCGGTATCCAGAGAGAATTGTGAAGCGCGGAAACCCGTCCAGCTGCGCAAATCGACAGACGCTTCCCATTGCAATCGAACGGTAGTCGAATCAGCAGAAGCAAGGCCCCATAAAAATCCGATAAAGACCAAGGCCACACGCAACGAACCCGGAAATCGATGTGAACTTACATCACACATCACTCGCCACTCATGGTCTAATACCATTCCGCATGAGACTTCGCACGACGCTCCTTCAGAACCTCCACCACACTGTAGGGCATCTTCATAGCTCCAAGTCCAACCATAGAACCTTCACCATGAAAATCGGAGCCACCAGTTCCTACCAGATTATGCCGTTCCGCAAATTCACGGTACTTACGACCAGCCGAGCCTTTTTGTCCCGGACAATAAATTTCGATCCCCTTTAATCCCGCCTCCACCAAGGGCTCAAGCAAATGATCGGCGTTGGTTTTCATTGGATGAGCAAATACGGCAATTCCCCCCGCATTTTCGATCAAACGAATCGCCTGCTGCGGACTGACGCCCTTCTTCTCCACATAAGCAAGAGCGTTTTCCCCCAAGTACTTGTGAAATGCTTCAGCAAAATTGGCCACATATTCCTCAGCAACCATGGCCATGGCAACATGGGGACGTCCAATCACAGGCCCTTTACAAAACGTCAGGACCTTTTCATAGGTAATTTCGATGCCTAACGCATTGAGCTTCTTAATAATCGCTTTAATGCGGGTGTGCCGCGCTTTGGCCTGCTCCTCCAATTCCAAATTCATCGCCAAATTGGTGGTGTCGCAGAAATACCCCAAAATATGGATATCCTTTCCCTGATACACGGAACTGAATTCAATTCCAGGGACGAGTTCCAAGCCAAGACTATCGGCAAGTTTTTTCCCCTGATTGTAGGCATCCATATTGTCGTGATCTGTAATGGAAAGACAAGCAAGTCCCTTGCGCACAGCCAATCGGATCAATGCCTCTACCGATAAAACGCCGTCGGAAAGGGCTGTATGGGCGTGCAAATCCGCCGTTCCGGATCGAGAAGACCGGAATCCGCGTACACCTGATTTGGAGTAATCGGATTGAGGCTGGATCATCTCCAGAATATACCTAAAGGTCCATCAAATAAAAAGCCATACCCCCATCGCCCCCAAATAAAAAGAGGTGTCGATGACACCTCAATCCACTGTAGAACCCGATTATGGCGTTGCCATGGTCAGACGAGTCCCCACCTTGAGATCATAAGCCTTTTCAGCGGCAAGATCACTGAAAGCAAACATCTGCAATTTAGTGTGTTTTCCCAGCTTTTGCGTAACCGCAAGGTTCCAATCGATGGGACGATCCTCCGTCCCCACCTTGCGATCCTTCTGATATTGAGCTTCAATATTGACCTGAGTGTTTTGCAGTCCAGTGGGGACCTGAAGGCCAATATAACCAACACCCTGCTGCTTCTCCAGAAGCTTTCCACTGCTGTTTACCATGTCAACCATTGCTACCTCAAAATAGGGAATCAAGCCAGGAATAATCGTTGCCTTCGCACGCAGGAAAAACCGGTTGTAGTGTTTAGTGTCCGCGTCAGGAAAAGAGAGGCTATCCAACACATTTCCGCGCCAACCGACATCAACCCCCAATTTTCCCTGGGGGATATTAAGCGACTCGACCACGCGGACATACCCCGTGTTGCAATTTTTGTCGGTTACTCCCACCAGTACGCTATGGCTAAGGATGCCGGTTTGTAGGAAAAGCTCCACCGCATCGTGCATATAAACACGAGAAAGGAAATATTTCGTGGAGTCGGGATCCACATCGATATAATTGCCAAAGTGGCTCATCACGGAGTAATCCGTAACCCAACGGCCTGCCCGAATGATAAAGGATGGAGAAATTGTGTAGGAAATTAAAGCCTTATCCAACTGGACATCGGCCACAGATTTTGTGCTAACGGATTTCGTTACAGAGACACTATCTCCATTTTCATCGACAATGGTATCCAAAACCACCTTGCTCACCGCGTTTACCCCATACATCGGGCCATACATACGGATATTAAATTCCCCAACCATATTATCAACGGTATATTTCCCTCCGACGTTTGCCCGCAGATAAAACTTGTCCAACGCATTATCGCTATTGTTGTCGGACAAAGCCTTTTCCGCATGGAACTGAATATTTCCTTTGAATTGGAATGCCTCTGTGGCTTCTTCCGCAGACCAAGACACCATTGTTGCGCCCAACAGAACTGCAACAAATGGAACTGCTTTGATATTCATTTGAACCTCCAATGAGTGTTGTTTGTGATGCTTTTGAAAATCATGAGACAAACAGACATTTTTGAGTTCGCCTCTCCAATATTGTTAACCCAGTTCTAACAGGCTAACCAAATTCTGACTTGAGTACAAAGCATTTCAAATTTGTTTCATTGGAAGCAAAACTTGAAAACAAGCGCCCTTTCCTGGTTCACTGGAAAATAAAAGGTCTCCGTGATGTTTTTGAACAATCCCGTAGGAAATGTATAATCCAAGTCCCGTCCCTTCCCCCACCGGTTTTGTGGTGAAAAACGGATCAAACAGTCTAGACACATGTTCCTTGGGGATCCCTGGACCTGAATCGGCCACAGCCACCAACACGTAGGCCTCTTTTTTCAAAACCCGTAGAGTAATCGTGCCTGATGTTTTCATCGCCTGAGCAGCATTCAAAAGCAGATTCATAAACACCTGTGACAGTAGAACCCGGAATCCAGGAATCAATGGGATTTCCTCATATTCCCTGATAATTTCAAAACGTTTCACCTGATTCCACGTCACCCGTAAGGCGTCCTCTAGCACTTCGCGAAGATCCAAATTCTGCAACGTGGCCATATCTGGATGAGAAAAGCTGCGTAAACTGCGAACAATATCAACCACCCG
>DATIQS010000021.1:0-5809 GCA_035470605.1 Fibrobacteraceae bacterium | reverse complement strand
GCATCTTCGGGTATGCGCTATTCCCTAAGTGATGCACTCAAGTTGCGCCTGGGGGGAGAGAGGGAGTCTGTTTTCCGTGCCATAGAAGATCATTTCCGAGTGGATATTCTGACACGAATGCCTGGTTTATTTCTTTGCCCCAAAGATCAGGGCGATTTGGAGGGGGCGGTTTCTTTTCTGGATCAATTGAAACTCGACCTGCGTCAGGATGGGGAAATCGATTTGGAGCGAGTCCTCCACATTCTAACCCCGATAAATCGGGATGTAATTTCTCCTTCCTCATCTTTGATCCATTCCAGAATTCCTCCGATCTTACGGAATCGCTATGGACAACCAGTCGCTGCCAAAACGGAAGGACAATTTGCCCTTCTGCGCGCAGTGGATACCCATGACGTTGTTTTTGTAAATGGCCCTGCCGGAACTGGGAAGACTTATCTGGCCGTCGCTTTGGCCGTAAGTTGGTTGGAAGAGAAACGCGTGGAACGAATTTGCTTGGTGCGCCCCGCGGTTGAGGCCGGGGAAACTTTGGGTTTTTTACCCGGAGACCTCCGCGAAAAGATCGCTCCCTACCTGCGTCCTTTATATGATGTCTTGAATGAGATGCTTCCTCCTGATAAGATGCAGCAGTACCATGAAAATGGACAGATTGAGGTGGCTCCATTAGCCTATATGCGCGGTCGGACTCTGAAACGGTCCTTTATCATTCTTGACGAGGCTCAGAACACCACGATTCCCCAGATGAAAATGTTTCTGACCCGTTTGGGAGCTCACTCTAAAGCCCTTATCGCAGGGGATCGATCCCAAAGTGATTTGGATTCCAGAACGCCTTCCGGGTTTGCTCATGCGCTTGGGCTACTTATGAATGTTCCTGGGATTGCTCAACTCCAGTTTAAGCCGACGGAAGCCTTGCGTCATCGTTTGGTGCAGGATATTTTAACCGCCTATGACGGGATGGATGTATGAACCGTAGTCTTGTTTGGCATTTGCTGGCCGGTTGGCTTATGCTGGTCATTTTTGCTGTGGCTTTATTTCCACACCCCGACATGGCGGTACAGGCTGATATTCCACGACAGGGTGAAGTTTCTGCTCGTGCTTATGTGGCTCCGATTACTTTTGAGGTGCCTAAATCTACTGACCAGCTGCAACACGAGCGTGAAGCCGAGGAGGCTAAGGTCGATGCTGTCTTTGAATACAATGCGGATGCGACTGCGCGAATTTTAGCGGATTTCCACTTGGCGATGCGAGAGATTGCTCGTTACGGGTTACTGCGGACGCGTTTGTCTCAGACTACGGTTCCTGCGGAGGCTGCCTTATTGCGCCAGCAGGCGGATGCCCTGGAAAAGACCCTGTCTCAGCGCCTTTCTTCCACGGCGATTCATCATCTTTCGCAGCATGCAGGGGCGCGCGATACTCTGACCCTTGAATTTGAACGACTGGTTTATACCGGTGTTTCTGATGTTTTGTTGGCTTCGACCCCTCGTCAGATCGCCCTTTATAAGGAATATCATAATCTCGGAAATTTTAAATCCTTGCTTTATGCAAAGCCTACCGTTACTCTCTTACGTGATAATCGTGAGATGACGGTTGAAATTTCCAAAATACGCCCCCGTGAGGCTGTTGTTGAAGATGCTTTCGCCGACATTCAGGCTTCTGCCGCGAATTTCCAGGGATTGCAAAGCGCCTTTTATGAGGTCTTGCATGCGTATACGGAGCCGAATATTTTTTACCTGGATAAGGAGACCCAAGAACGCAGGGAAGAGGCTGCCGCCCGCGTCAATCCGATCACAGGGATTGTCCCGAAGGGCGTAAAAATTTTAGCACCGGGAAATATCGTGACCCAGGATGCTGTGGATAAACTTATGGCTTTGCATGTTGCCCTCCAGCAGGAAGAAGGGCGGCGCTCCATGTTGACCACAGGCTTTGGGCAGGCCCTTTTTTTGCTTTTGATTGCGGTTTTGTTTGTTATCGCGATGTCTTTTTTACGCGGAAAGGATTGGACTCATCCTCGACATTTTTGGGCGGTTCTTAGTGCTCATATTTTGCAGATTATTGCCTTTTGGATTGTAGAGTCGCTGAGTCTCGATTTACATCAAAGTTCTTTTTTCCCAGATGGAACGGATTTTATCTGGTTGCAACCGTTTGTGTTGGCTCCTGCACTTTGCACGGTTTTATTCAATTTCCGCATAGGAATCCTCTCTGCAGCGTTCGTTTCTATTCATATGGGAATGCAATCCAGCTATGATCTAGCGGTTTTTTTAGGGACCTTTCTTTCGACTTTGGCTGCTGTGGCATTTCTTCATCAGATTCGTTATCGCTCCCATTTTATTTTGTCGAGCATTGCGGGGGCTCTTGTGCTCATTTTTTCCCAAATGATTATCCTGTTGCTGCGTAACCGTTTGGGCTGGTTGGATTTTTGGCCTGGACTTTTATTGGGCTCTGTACAAATTTTGCTAACGGTCTCCGTCACCTCATTTTTGCTAGTGAACGTATTTGAGCGAATTTTTGGTATAACCACAAGTCTCCGGCTCATGGAACTCTCCGATTTTAACAATCCAGCACTTAAACTTTTATCTGAAAGGGCTCCCGGCAGTTTCCATCATAGCATTATGGTTGGAAATTTGGCGGAAAAGGCTGCGACGCGAATTGGTGCTGATCCTTTGTTGACCCGTGTGGTGGCCCTTTATCATGACATTGGAAAATCAGAGAATCCTGAATATTTCACGGAGAACCAGAAGCGTGGGGAGAATCCTCATGATGCTTTGGATCCTCGAAAAAGTGTGGAGATCATTCGTAGGCATGTTGCTGCAGGCCTGAAAATTGCCAAGGATTACCGTTTACCGGAGCGTGTGGCGGCAGGTATCCCTGAACATCATGGCAATAATGTGATTCATTATTTTTATAAGAAAGCATTGCAGCAGGGAGTGGCCCAAGAAAGCGATATTGATGATTTCCGATATCCAGGTCCGTTGCCACAAACTCGGGACAGCGCCCTCGTGATGCTTGCCGACGGCATTGAAGCGACTTCGCGTTCCATGGAGGATCCTGATGCGGCCAGTTTATCCAAGCTGGTGCAAGATGTTATCCAGACGCGTCTGCAGGAAAACCAACTACATGATTCTGGACTCTCCATTCAAGATTTGGAAGAAGTCGAAATCGGTTTCTTGCAAAGCCTTGAGGGGATGTATCACACACGGATTCAATACCCAGAAGGTGTCTTCATCACCAAGCGGAGTCTCCTTCCTCCGCCAAAATCAGCATGAAAACATGGAGCTTCTGGATAAATTTTGTTTGCTGAAAAAATGGTTTGACCTTGTATTTATAAGGCCCGATCGGAGAATTATTTGATTTTTTTGTGCAAAGAAAACCCTGATATCAAGAGGAAATCCTTGCACCAGATAAACGACAAAGCCACATCTCGCCTCCATCGAATCCAGCAGACAGTCCTCCAGTTCGAGGAGTTCGTCAACCCATTTCAGGCTCGCCTCCGCAAGGACAACAAATGGGTCATCCGTGCGGGGCTCATTCCTTGGGAGAAGCTGGAAGCCATCCACGAAGCCGAAAGGATGTCCAGCGAATCATCAGCCACCAATGCCGGAAGGCCCGAGATCCCCTTCCGCATGGCCTTTGGTTCACTCCTGGTCAAGGAACTCTTGGGATGCACGGATCGGGAGACGGTAGAGGCGATCAGCGAAAATCCCTATATTCGGCCTAGATCCCACTATTCGTTTTGAGCAAGGGCAAAAAGGAGGCCAAAGTGTTCCAGGAATCGGTTAAGTCCATAGATTCGCCGGGAAAGAATCCCAGTAACTGAAACGGACACGGTTTTTTACTCTGCAATATGGTATTCGGCTTCGAAGCGACCGCCCAACAGAGAACGGAACACCCGGCCATTCGCAAATTTACCCTGAGGAGAACGAAATGGCAGCGCATACACTGTCAGGCATTGACATCCGCAAAAAGACATTCAGTTGACCGAGGTTGCATCGCCCATGATCCATTGCGCTCCCCCGATGCCGATCAGTTGGATGATATCTCCGTTCGGGCTTGCTCGAATACGGAGACATATCCAAGGTAGGCTCGTGTCGTGGAACGAAGTGACCGTGAGTTGCTGCCGATCAGTTGGAATAAGGAGTTATGCCTTGCCAAACCACAGGGATGTGGTGGCTGTAGCAGCCTTATAGGCTGGCCCGAAGGGCGTTCCACAGGATGTGGAACATAAAAATCGGCCGGGTCAACTGCGGCCAATTAGGTTTATTGTGACGAATTGTGATTCAGCTGTTGCATTTTTTCAACAGTTCTCGAATGGAGAGCCTGCCGATCCTGTCCCGTCGTGTTGCGGTCAATCCTGTCAAAGAGGGGATTGTCGTGCGACGCGCTCCGCATTTACCTCTAACTTCTTCTTTCCCGAATTTTCCCAGACACGTGGGGGCGAATGGTCTCGCCGGAAAACCCGGCACGGGGTTGCAGGCGATTCTATTGGCTGGCTATTAAAAAATCCATTTCGGACCTTTTCGGCTACGACTTTGCAAAAAGTTCGTCATGCTCAATTGCCATAATCCGTTTCATTATGTTGCTTTCGTATTCCTGCTTTGGCTTTGTCTCGCTTGAATATCTCCATGAAAGCGAAGTCTTCAGCAGCCTGCTAGAATGCGCCACAAAAGAGCTACATTCATTTTTAAAATTTCACCCTTCTTTACCCGAGGTTTCCCTATGTCTGAACTCGTCAAATCCGCTGAATGGAAAGCGCTTAAGGATCACGCCAAGGTTGCCAAGACCTGGCACATGAAGGAGCTGTTCGCCAAGGACGCCAAGCGCGGCACGGCGTTTGCCGCCGAGGCCTGCGGGATTTATCTCGACTACTCGAAGAACATCGTCACCAAGGAAACCCTGAAGTTGCTGTTCCAGCTCGCCAAGTCCCGCGACCTGGCCAAGATGCGCAAGGCGATGTTCACTGGCGTGAAGATCAATCACACGGAGAATCGCTCCGTGTTGCATGTGGCGTTGCGCAACCAGAGCGACAAGCCGATCCTTTCCGACAAGCAGGACGTGATGCCTGGCGTACGAAAGGTGCTCGCCCAGATGAAGGATTTTTCCAACAAGGTCCGCAGCGGCGAATGGAAAGGCCACACGGGCAAACCGGTGAAGTTCGTGGTGAACATCGGCATTGGCGGTTCCGACCTGGGGCCGGTGATGGTGACCGAGGCTCTGCGCTCCTTCGCGCCTGCGGGTTCCCCCGAGGTTTATTTCGTTTCCAACGTCGATGGCACGCACATGGCCGAGACGCTCAAGAAGGTGAACCTGGAGGAGACGCTTTTTATTGTCGCCTCCAAGACCTTCACGACGCAGGAGACCATGACCAATGCCAACACCGCCAAGGCCGCTGTGCTGAAGGCCTTCAACGGTGACGCGTCTTCCATTGCCAAGCATTTCGTGGCGCTCTCCACCAACGCCAAGGCGGTGTCCGCCTTTGGGATCGACACGGCCAACATGTTCGAGTTCTGGGATTGGGTGGGTGGTCGCTATTCCCTGTGGTCCGCCATCGGCTTGTCTATCGCGTTGCGCCTGGGTTTTGACAATTATCAGGCCTTGCACAAGGGTGCCTATGATATGGACACGCACTTCCAGACCGCGCCCCTCGACAAGAATTTGCCGGTGATTCTCGGCGTGATCGGCGTGTGGTACAACAATTTCTTTGGCGCGGAATCCTACGCCATGTTGCCGTACGACCAGTACCTGCACCGCCTGGCCGCCTATTTCCAGCAGGCCGACATGGAGTCCAACGGCAAGACCGTGGACCGTGGATGCAAGC
>DATIQS010000020.1:0-5847 GCA_035470605.1 Fibrobacteraceae bacterium | reverse complement strand
GAGGTGACTATGACAACCTGTTGCCTGACGCTCTGAAACCAATCCTCGATGATCTGGATAAGACTCCCTGACTGAACCGGCTAACCTCGCTGAGGTGCTATGATGCAAAACGCACATGTCTTCGTCGGACGGATACACATCATCGCCAAAAGGCTTTTCCTGAACACACCCGCCTAGCGGGTGGTTTTCAAATACAAACAAGAACCCGACGCGGAGTACGCGCCGGGCGGGAAAAAGGAAGGGGTCGTTTACTTGACCTGCGAGCCTTCGATGCGCATCATGTAGAAGGAACGCCAAACGAATGTTGCAGAGATCAGGAAGAAGACAACAGCCAACACGGCAGCCAAGCCACTTTGGCCAGCATAGCGCAGACCTTCAGCCATAGAAACAGCGAGCAGGCCGAACAGTGTGGTGAACTTAATGATCGGGTTCATCGCCACGGAGGAGGTGTCCTTGAATGGATCACCAACGGTGTCGCCCACCACAGAAGCTTCGTGGAGCGGGGTGTTCTTGGCGCGCAGCTCGGTTTCCACCACTTTCTTCGCATTGTCCCAGGCACCGCCAGCATTGGCCATGAATACCGCCTGGTACAGGCCAAAGAGCGCAATGGAGATCAGGTAGCCGATGAAGAAATAGGGTTCGACGCAGGCGAAGGCCAGGGTGCCGAAGAACACGGCGAGGAAGATGTTCCACATGCCCTTCTGCGCATATAGCGTGCAGATTTCCACCACCTTCTTGGAGTCGGAGACGGAAGCCTTTTCTACACCTTCGAGTTTAATATTCTTCTTGATGAACTCCACTGCCTTGTAAGAACCGGCGACCACGGCCTGCGTGGAGGCGCCTGTGAACCAGTAGATCACCGCACCACCCAGGATGAGCCCGAGCAGGAAAGGAGCATGGGTCAGGGAAAGCATGGAAACGTTCTCGGAGAGGCCCTTGGTGAGCTCCATGATGATGGAGAAGATCATGGTGGTGGAACCCACCACAGCAGTGCCAATGAGCACCGGCTTGGCGGTGGCCTTGAAGGTGTTGCCCGCGCCATCGTTTTCTTCCAACAGTTCCTTGGCAATCTCAAAATCGGTGTCGAAGCCAAAGTCCTTTTTGAGTTCGGACTTGATGTTCGGGATGGTCTCGATGGTGGACAGTTCAAACACGGACTGGGCGTTGTCGGTCACAGGGCCGTACGAGTCCACCGCGATGGTCACCGGCCCCATGCCCAGGAAGCCGAAAGCCACCAGGCCGAAGGCGAACACGGTCGCCATGACAGCGCCCTTGGCGATATCGGCATTCAACACGCCGCCGAGGCCCATGCCGGAGATAAACCAGGCAAGGCCCATCAGCGCGACGATCACCAAGCCCATCCAGTAGGCGGAAAAGTTTCCAGCGGTGAGGCCAGCGAGGATATTCAGGGAAGCGCCGCCTTCGCGGGACGCGGTCACCACTTCACGCACATGCTTGGAATGCACGGAGGTAAACACCTTGACAATTTCCGGGATGATGGCTCCGGCCGCGGTGCCACAGGAGATAATCAGGGAGAGCTGCCACCACAGATCGGTATTTCCGCCCACAACAGGGATCAGGAGTTTGGAAACCACGAAGGTCATGACCATGGAAATCACGGAGGTCAAAATCACCAGAGAGGTCAGGGGAATTTCATAATTAAACTTGACAGCATTGCCGAACTTGGGCTTGGCGAAGAGGTATTCGTTCAGGAAGTAGGAACCCACGGAGGTTATGATCATCATCACGCGCATAGCAAAAATCCAGACCAGCAACTGGACCTGGACGGAGGGATCGGTAACAGCAAGCATGATAAAGGTCACCAGCGCGACACCAGTCACACCGTAAGTCTCGAAGCCGTCAGCAGTGGGGCCCACGGAGTCGCCGGCGTTATCACCGGTGCAGTCCGCGATCACGCCTGGGTTGCGCGCATCGTCTTCCTTGATTTTGAACACGATCTTCATGAGGTCGGAGCCAATGTCCGCGATCTTGGTGAAGATACCACCAGCGATGCGCAGGGCGGAGGCGCCCAAGGATTCACCGATGGCAAAGCCGATAAAGCAAGGACCAGCCAGCTCACCAGGCAGGAACAGCATGATACCGAGCATAATGATGAGCTCTGTGGCAATCAGCAAGGTGCCGATGGACATGCCGGCCTTGAGAGGAATGGCGTAGCAGTTGTAGCCCTTGCCCTTGAGGGAGGCGAAGGCCGTGCGGGAATTGGCGAAGGTGTTGATGCGGATGCCGAACCAGGCGACGCCGAAGGAACCGCCGATGCCGACCAGCGAGAACGCGAGGATGATCAGAACCTTATAGGCTTCGAAATGCTCGATCAGACCGAAATAGGCGATCATGATGATGCCGATGAAGATCTCCAGAATGAGTAGGAACTTGCCCTGGGTGATCAGATAGGTTTTGCAGGTTTCGTAAATCAGCTCGGACATCTCCAGCATGGATTTATGCACCGGCAAATTCTTCAAATGCTTATACACAAATAAGCCGAAGGCCATGCCCAGCAAGCAAATAATAATGCCGCCGAGCAAAAGGTTATGGCCGGTCATGCCGCCGAGGAAGGAGGCGACGGCGCTGTCATTGAGATTGGGAAGCCTGAGGTTGGCTTCGCTGGCCATGGCGGGAGAGGCCGCAAGGCTGGCGAGCAACGACAGGACCCAGAGCTTCTTGTTCGTTGTCATGATGGATTTCTCCTTTGGTTGGGGACGGTCGAAAGATAGAAAAACCTCCCTACACAATTGTAGATTTTAGCAGCTTTTTTTAATGTTTTTCTGCGATTTTCACGCTTCTTGGAATTTTCAAATCTGGACAAGTTGGGGAAAATTGGGGAATATTGGACAAGAGACGTAGAGCAGGAGACTCAAAATGCATGGGAACGTGGAAAAATTACAGGGAAAAAAGTATCGGCTCGTCACACGTAGCGATTTCGACGGCCTCGTTTGTGGTATGCTTCTCACGGAACTCGAACTGATTGACGACATCAAATTCGTCCACCCTAAGGACATGCAGGACGGCTTGATTGAAATTAGCGATCGTGATATTACCACCAATCTTCCTTATGTTCGCAACTGCGCTTATGCCTTTGACCATCATGAGTCGGAGCTTATTCGCAATAAAAATGCGGCGAATGCGGTGAACTATGTCATTGATGGCCAAGCCCCCTCCGCAGCCCGAGTGGTTTACGAATGGCTGGGCGGATACGCAACGTTTCCCCAGATCGATTTGGGAATGATGGAAGCCGTGGATAAGGCGGACTCGGCACATTTTACTCGGGAAGACGTATTGAATCCGCAGGGCTGGGAGCTGCTGTCCTTCCTGATGGACGCCCGCACCGGACTTGGCCGCTTCCGTAATTTCCGCATCAGCAACTATCAGCTGATGATGCTCCTTATTGAATATTGCAAGACGCATTCCATTGGGGAAATCCTTCAACATCCCGACATACAAGAACGCGTGGTGCTTTATTGCGAACATGAGGGTTTCTGCAAAGATCAAATTCAGCGCTGCACGTCGGTGCATGGAAATCTTGCGGTACTTGATCTACGCGGAGAGGAGCTTATATACTCCGGCAATCGTTTTTTGATCTATGCGCTTTTCCCAGAGACGAATATCAGCATCCATGTGCTTTGGGGACTCAGAAAGCAGAACGTCGTTTTTGCAACCGGCAAGTCGATCTTTGATCGTACCTCCAATACCGATATTGGAGCGCTGATGCTTCAATATGGAGGTGGGGGGCATACCGCTGCAGGCACATGCCAAATCCCCATCGATGATGCGGAGCGTGTTCTTGGCGAACTTACGGCCCGGATCAACGTAGACGGCTGACTCCACGAATACAGCACGATTTCTTCTTCTGGGCACCTGTAAAACACCTCTTGCCTCTCCGTGCTCTCTGAGGTGGACACCCATCCATCCAGACGGCCTCAAGAGCCTCCTTGGCTTTGAATTCCGGGCTGAGCGTTCTTTTGTCTGCCATTGCCTTTCTCCTTTGGGTTTGGGGAGAGGGGTAAATGGTTTAAAATCTAACTAAGCTCCCCGTCCGATTTCCAAGGACTACCTCAGTCACAATCGCTCAATAATTTGTAATCAAACAGGTTAGCGAATTTCCATCGCTTTTTTGTACACAGACGTTCGATGCCAACAAAGCCCCCAAATTCAGAGAAAACCCATTATAAATGTCGGTTTGAATCGTTGTCGAACCATTAAAAGAGATCGACTGGGTGACTCCTGTTGTATTTGTCGCATTGCATCGAAAATATGCGGATGACAACCAGGATGGCGCAGTGGAAGAGACATCGATATTGACACAACTACCGCTGGCAAGCGTGTCATTGGAGCCGTAAGCTGTAATTGTGGCCACAGAATCACTACTTACGTTGGATGAACTACTGACGACAGCGCTACTTGAAGAAGAGGCCTCACTCGAGGATGAAAAGTTTGACGAGGACGAAGCCTCGCTGGAAGAGGAGGCCATACTGGAGGAAGACGCCAGGCTCAAGGATGATTCCGCGCTGGAGGAGGACTTCGCCACCGATGAAAAATTCATCCAATCCGCAGCATCGCCATCCACCACAATGGCCATACCATCGGGTACGAGTGTATAAGTATTAGGAGATAGCAAAGAAGCTACATCGTCATGGGAACCGCGAATCGTCCAGCGTACCGAAGTCCGTTCCTGCCCCATAGGCACCTCCAACTCCAGGAGCGTCCCCGCCTCAGCCGTGCTGGAATCGGGAACCTGTTGGTCTCCTTCCGCCACATCCCCATCCGCCAAAGCGGAGGAATTGTTATTGATGTCAAAAACAGGAACGCTGGAGCGGGAATCCGCCTCGTTGTGCGACCATTGCTCGTCCACAAACTGCCAGCTACCCTGAGTATAATCCTCCACCGTCATGGCGGCCATGGTATCGGAGAGGAGCGGAGTACGCACATACTCAAGCTTATAACGCCGGTCGTACCCCAAAGAATCCCCTAGCACCGGATCCAAATCCAGGTACAGATACTGGTCGGTTTCGAAATCGAGCAAGGAGCACCACTTCAGCAAAAAAAACAGAGAATCCCCGTCCGCGCCATTAGTCACCCAAACCTTCTGGAAATCCGGCCCAGCCTGGCTGGGGTTGTGGCAACGGCCATCCGCATTGGCATCCCCGCACCCATCCTCATAGGCGGTAACCCTGGGTGAAAAGACCGCAGTCAGCGTCACATCCCCGGAAATGGCCACGCGCGTGGTTTTGCTGGAGGAATTCTCGATCCAGATGTTCGAGGCCGTATCTGCCACCCATTTCACAAAGACCCAACCCGAGGAAGCCGTCCCTGATACCGTCACGGTATCCAAAATAGTCAGATCCGTGAGCGCCCCATTGGCGCTGACATTCCCCTTGCCCGAGGTATCCAGAACCAGGTCATTAAGGCGCAAGTAATTGGCCTGCACCGTGGCGGAACTAGTGATCGCCACTGTCGTGGCCGCTGACAGCGAATTTCCAAATACGGCAGTGCCGGAAATCGTCGTCCACTTCCAGAATTCGTAGTTATCCTGAACGGGCAAAGCCGTAATGCTGGTCGCCACACCGGATTTTACATAGGAAACACCTGTCGCCCGGGAATCTGAACCTTCGGCCTGGTACTGCACGGTCAATACGGGCATGGCCGCAAAGTTCGCCTGGATTACGGAATTGCTCCGCAAGGTCACCGTGGTCGTGTCTGCAGAGGCATCCGCAAAAGTGGCGGAGCCGGAAACCACCGTCCAGCCAGAAAATTCATAGCCCGTGGAGGCCGTGGCCACAATGGCCACGGCAACCCCCTTGACTGGAGCATATGTGGAAGCCGTGACGGTTC
>DATIQS010000019.1:0-4912 GCA_035470605.1 Fibrobacteraceae bacterium | reverse complement strand
AATGTTGAATTTGTTTGTGGTGATTCCATTGTGGTTCCCTCAGACGGGGATTCGCTGATCATCAGCGTTTGGATCCGTACCAGCGATTCCGCTACAGGCCATATCTACGAGAATAGCGACCCGGTGACCGTACGTTTGGCGATCACTCAACTGGAACCGGTAACGGGCCAGGTGAATTTGGCTGCGGGCCTTTGCCAGAGTCTTTCTGGAGTGGATGATGTGCTGGAAGGCTATCCTCTGTTGGTGAATCTGGAAAATGATGATCTGGATTCCTCCAACTGGGCTTTGTTAGAGGGTGGGGTGATGTTCCGCGATGGCGACGGTTATGTGTTGCCTTCTGAGACAGAAAAATTGGATGTGGAGAATCATCAACTGGTCGCTTGGGTGCGCCTGCCCGAGGTGAGTGGTGAATCTTGTCCCGATTTGCGTCTCTATCCCCTAAATACGTCTCTGCGTAATAGTAACCCGGTATGGGATGCTCATTTCTCCGGAGTTTGGCATGCAGGGGATTCGACACGCTTTGCCAGTTCGGCACGGAAGGCTTATTCCTTGACGACGGTGGAGTGGAGCGATACAGTAACGCGTATTGCCGATGCTTGGGAACGCCCCAGCGGGGTGGATTCTGGCATTACACTCCCCGAGGCGCCAACCATTCTCAGTGCTGACGATCCGGGCTTTGCGCTCAGTTTCTGGATGCACACGGATACGGGAGCGATGCCTTCCACTGGTTGGAACATTCTGCAAGTGGGCTCGGACGATCAGCCTTTGCGTCTGCGTGTCGCTGCGGATTCAAGCCTGGTGTTGCGTTTCGGGGATGATAGCGTCAGCACCGCTCCGGGCGTATTTGCTACGGGGCGTTGGACGCAAATCGCCTTGTCTGTGGATTTCGACGGCGAGGCCGAATTGCTTTTGGATGGACATCCGGTGATTTCTGGAGGGCTTGAGGTTTCCTCCGCCTTGCCGCCTCTGCGTTACGGGACCGCTGTTCTGGGGGGAGGTCTGGAAGGTCGTAACTTGGCCTTGGATGAAATCCGGACTGACCGCACGGCCTTGACGGAATCCTGGCTGGTCGCGGATTATCGTACCCAGCGCCTTTATCGGACCGACTCGATGTTTACCTTAGCGGATCGAGGTTCGGATACCTTGGGCGTGGAAATTGGGGATTGCGGTCGTGTGGACCTGCTGCCTGGTTCACGTTCTGGTGACCCGGTCTTTAAGGATCGAGCCTATTCCGTAGATTACTTGCCCGATAGCCTTTCTGGGGGTACATGGCTTTTACTGGCCAATAGCAACCGCTTTGACACTTCTAGTGGGCAACAAGCTTGTTTCTCCTTAGATCGTAATGCAAGCCTATATGTGCTGGTGGATTCCCGTGCGGATGAGCCGGAATTCGTACAAAGTATGCAAACGGTGAGCGGAAATCTTGTCGTGAATCTTGAGGAAACCTTGGATACGGCCGGATACTCCTCTTTGGACACTAGCGCTTTGATCGCGGAGTCGGATCAGGATACCTCCTCATCCCGTACCTTCCGCCTTTATCGTCGCGATCTAGAGCCTGGGCGTGTCTATGTGCCTATGCCTCGATCGGGAGGCACAACGGGTAATGACTTCAATATGAGCCTCCTGTTGGTACCCGATGCGCAACCCACTTGCATTGATGTGCAGACTCGGGATCTAGAATTGGTCCAAGGGGTCCAACCAGGCCTGGAGGTCTTTACCGAGGATTCGGCTGATGGAACGGGCTGGACAATCAAGTCTATCTCCTCCAAACTGACCGACGCGAATTTGTTGGTCCGTGAACGCTTGGCGGATATCAGCATCTACGACCAAGTGAGCTTCTGCCGTACGGTGGATGTCTACCTTGCCATTGACTCGTCGGTCATTGCTTCCAATGCGGTTCCTGACAGCTTTGAACTCACCAGTTTGTCCGTAACGATCGCCGTGGGCTCGGAGACGAAGACGATGCGTGTCTTCCGTACAGTGGCGCGCACCGGAACCCTGTTGTCTGCCTTGCCTTCTTCGTTGCTGTCTGGAATTTCGGGCGATTCCTGGTTGGTTCTGTTCCGCTTCCCCGATGCAGAGGAACCGACAAGCGTCTCCGATACGTCTGCTACGGAGTGGTTCTCTAGCACCGATCTCTCCACTTATCGTAGCGAGCACGATAGTTCCGGCTATCTTAGCAGTGATTTGACTTGCCTCTCCGGCATCTCGCTGGTGGATAGTTCTAGCGATGACCTCGATCCTTTCCTGGTGTTGCATTTCGACGAACCTGTGCGCGTCTACCTGCTCCATGGATTGGAAATGACCAAAATCTATAACTGGATGGCAGACACGTCCCATGGCTGGACGGAGCGCTCTGACCTAGTCTGGGAAGAGACCGCTGGTGAATCGTTGCTGGCCTGGGAACAGGAATTCCTCGATGAGGAGGACAATGTGGTGGTGGTGCCCACCGTGGCATACGGTGACTACGACGCGGATCGCTGGCTCCTCTTCTATGAACCGTTGGAGGCAACGGCCCATGGGTATCAGGTCAATGGGGCTCATTTTGCAGCCCTGCCTTCCGTGGCTTTGGCATCGGATCATTTCAAATCAGGGAACGTCGATGTACATGCGCTTTCGGGGAGTGCATCTAGCAATACCTTCACTTTGCGTATGAATGGCGTCGCACCTACGGAGTACTACACGGCCAAGGCTGTGCTGGTGGCCTCTTTAGAGGAAAGCCAGTTGGTGACGACCACGGATGGCGATACCGTGTACGTAGGCAATGTGCAATCCTTGGCCGATCTTATGCCGACCCTGGTGGTAGATACGGCTGTTCGCGTCAGCGCTTTGGATTTG
Organism: Fibrobacteraceae bacterium; assembly: GCA_035470605.1. GTDB lineage: Bacteria > Fibrobacterota > Fibrobacteria > Fibrobacterales > Fibrobacteraceae > CAIRAY01. The sequence continues at coordinate 2,074 of DATIQS010000019.1, read as the reverse complement.
TCTGCCTCGGGGACAATGGCTGTGCAAGTGGCCAATCCGACGGATGAGTCCGTGACGGCTCCATTCTATGTCGTCCTTTTTGAGGATCTGAATGGCGATTACAAATACAGCGCCAATGATGATGCCTTCTTGGGCGAAGCTTATCTGGACAGTCTGTCTGCACAAGACTCTGCCACCTTGAAAATCAGTGTCCAGGGCAGCGTCAGCTATCCCGAGCGCCTGATCTATGCCTTCGTCGATCCGAATCAGTGGGTGGAGGAGGTCTCCACGACCAACAATGTCGGTTGGTCCACCTTCTCCTGTGCCTTCCGTGGCGTGGATTATGAGGACTCGCTTTCCGTGACGGTACCGACGGTCCTGGAAGGGGCGGTCTCTCGTGCCGCGTATCTCTGGGATACTGATAGCAGCGGTCAGGTGACCAGCGATGATGATCCCGTGTTTGTGGGCTATGGCTCCTCCGCTTGGCATGTCTGGAATGACTCTGGAAGGGAATTGGCTTCCTACCCGGGTTCCCAGTCCGTACGTCAACTAGACCTCGATCACGATGGTCTACCGGAATGGATCTTCGCGGATCGCATCCTTTCGATGCAGGGAGACACACTATGGTCCGTTGCGACGGCTGAAAACGGAAAGAATTTGGGCTTTGATTTGAATGGAAATGGGGTGCTGGAAGAGGTCTTCGCTTCGGACTCTTGCGTGCTGATTGCCGATCACTCGACCCTGCAGAACCTTTTCCAGGAGGGTTATTGCGGCTCTAGCGTAAGCAGCATGGACCTGACCGAGATCTCTCTAGCCGTGCCTGATGAGTGCGAAGATCTCTCGGTTTCCTACCCGCGTCAGCTTTCCGGTTCCGATTCTACCTGGCTGGTTCGCCTGGCCAATGCGGGGAATACAACCATCGCGACAGGGGCAACAGTCTCCGCACATACGGGAACATCGAGTACCACGGTGACCCTTACGCGCAGTCTGGATGCGGGAGATTTCCTGGATATCGAGTTACCTGCCGGTTCGACCCCTGATTCTATTACCGTGCAGTTGCCATCCACTGAAGGCTGGATTCAGGAAAAGAGCAAAACCAATAATTCCGTGCAACCGAAGGAGGCCGCAGAATGAGGCTCCTGACAACTCTTATAAGCGTCCTCTCCTTTGGGGCTTTGGCCTGGGGTCTAGATTGTTCCGATCCAGAAGCGGTGGGGGCGGTCAATTTGCCTGTTCCACGAGTACTATCCTCGACCTGGGTGCGGGCGAGCTCTGTACACAAGGTACAGATCCAGGTCACTCGGATGTCCAATAAGGCTTGGCCTTCACGTCTACAGTTGCTAGCTACGGAGACTCCCTGGATGGATCATACGGCGGATTGTCGAAGCCGTCAGCAGGACAAAGTGGCCAGTTGCTTTACTGTCCCCGTTTCTGTGGATGCTTCGGACTCGGCAACGACAGACACCCAGACGGTGTTTATGACCCAGTTGCCGCAAAACCGGCGCATGACGCTGTTTGTGCGGGCTTTGCCTTGCAGTGATAGCCGTTGGCCTCACGCTTCTGGTTGGAACGGCGGAAGTGTTGAGGCTCGGGTGGACACCGCAGCGCCTCTTAGTCAGGCACTCCAAATTCGCGCCCTATCGGATTCGGCGATCCTGGTCTCGGGGCTTTTGCCTGCAACTGGGAGTTATGTGGCGCGTCTCTTCCAAAACAATCTGCTCAATTCTGCCACGCGTTCCATTTCCGATGCGGGGTTGGTGGAAATTCCCTTGAGTGCGGCATCGGCTTCCGATTATGTTGTGGACATGCAAAGTTCCAGTTCGGCCCGGCGCTTTGACCTTTATGTGCGCAAGCTCTATGTGGATGGGACTGGCTCCTCGGGAAGTAAGAATTATGTGATTCAGGTCTATCCGACTCAATCCAGCAGTTCGGCCGTCAATGTGGAACGGCTGACGGGATTCCGGGAGGCGTCCGTGACGTTGCGTTCGGATTCTCTTTTTGAAAATATGGTGTCATCCCTGATCCGGGCATCCGGGATGACCAGTCTAGCAGATCTCTCCGCTGTACCGACATCCTTAGATGCTTCCAATTGGTT
>DATIQS010000018.1:0-3464 GCA_035470605.1 Fibrobacteraceae bacterium | reverse complement strand
TTCAGAAGGGACTTCAAAGTGTGGAATACCTCAGTGATCCAACGCAGACCTTCGGAGAAAGAAGGGGCGCCGACAGGCATCACCATGAATTCCTGGAAATCGATCTTGTTGTCCGCGTGCTTACCGCCATTGACGATGTTCGCCATAGGGGTGGGTAGCACAAAGGACTTATTCTTGTGAAGCTTACCGATGTACTTCCAAAGAGGCATCTTGGAAACCTGAGCGCCGGCGACGCAAATGGCCATAGAGGCACCGAGGATGGCATTGGCACCAAAATTCGACTTATTGGCTGTACCGTCCAATTCAATCATCATTTCATCCAAAGCACGCTGCTGCAAAGGATCCTTGCCTTTCAGAGCCTTGGAAATTTGTGTGTTGACTGCGTTAACCGCCTTCAGCACACCTTTTCCCATATAAACTTTTTTATTGCCGTCGCGCAGCTCGCAAGCTTCATATTCTCCCGTGGAGGCTCCGCTCGGCACTGCTGCGCGGGCGAGGGTTCCGTCGTTGAGAATGATGTCTACTTCCACCGTGGGATTGCCACGGGAATCGAGAATCTGACGACCGATAACCTTGGTGATCTTTGCCATGAATGCAACTCCGTTGAGTGTTGGTTGTAAGGGCTTGGAAAAATATAGGTTCCTTTCCAAAAATTTGGGGAAGATCAGTTCCATTCTCCACGGATCACTTCCAAGTCCCCATTGCCGATTTTGATGATATTCGTCGGCTGAATGGAAACCTCACCGACGTCCAGCATCAAATCTACGAGTCCATGAAAAATCTTCCAAAGTTCATCGGGGGATGTGAGTTGCTGTGCGTCTTCCTGTTTGGCTGCGGTATTCAGTAGAGGGCCCCCCAGTTCCTGCAGCAGGCCTTGTAACACGGGATGTTCAGGCCAACGGCAGCCGATCTCAGGGCGCTTGACATCGAGCTTGCGCACAATGTGGTGCTCCGCGGGTAAAATAAAGGTATAAGGTCCAGGAATTTTCGCTTTGATGGTTCGATAGGCGAAATTATCGATCACCGCAAACTCGCTGGCCTTTGTAAAATCCAGGAACAACAGAGCCATAAAAAATTTCTTCATAGGGTTCTTGACCCGATACAAACGCTCAATCCCTCGGTGGGAAGAAGCGTCGCAACCCAGGGCATAGCCTGAATCCGTCGGATAAAGAACAAGTCCGCCGTCCCTCAGAACATCAACGGCCTGACGAAGGAAACGGGTTTGAGGATTGACTGGATGAATAGAAATACGGGTACCCATGGCCCAAATCTAAGTCACCCACCGTCTGTCAGCAATTCCCGGAATTTCACCTCGTCCAATATAGGGATACCTAACGCTTGTGCTTTCTCCAATTTGGAGCCAGCCTCTGCACCGGCCAACACCCAGCTAGTTTTTTTACTGACGGAGCTAGACACTTTGCCACCATTGGCTTCGATCAGAGCTCGTGCCTCGTCGCGCCCCAAGGAGGGCAGGGTACCGGTGAGGACGATAGTCTGTCCGGCAAATTTGGAGCTTCCACCACCAAGGAATTGCGTATTTACTCCAGCATCAATGAGGCGCTGCACTTCAATGAGATTCTGACGATCATCAAAGAACGCACGCACACTTTCAGCGATACGGAATCCCACCTCGGGGACTAATTGTAAGTCTTCTAGAGTCGCCTCTATCAGCGTCTCTAAACTGCGGAAATGCCTCGCCAGATTGCGAGCGGCAGAGCGGCCCACAAAACGGATGCCCAAGCCATGCACCAGACGTTCCAGGCTGGCCTCTTTGCTTGTCTTAATGGAATCGAGCACGTTCTGCGCGCTTTTTTCGGCCATGCGCTCCAAACCCACCAAGTCTAGGAGTCCTAATGAATAAAGATCTGCCGGGGTCTTCACCTTGCTAGAATTCAGGAGCTGCTCAATCAAGGCTGGCCCCAAATTCTCGATGTTCATCGCTTCGCGGCTAGCAAAATGGGCCAGCAGTCGTTGGCGTTGGGCGCGGCAGTGCAGGTTCTCGCAACGCAAAGCGACCTCCCCTTCCAGACGAATAAGCAGAGAACCACATTCAGGACACTCCGTCGGCTCCGCGATGGACTGCGCATGGGCCGGGCGTTGCGTCGTATCCACATCAACGATTTTCGGGATGATCTCGCCACCCTTTTCCACACCAACCCAATCGCCAATCCGCAAATTTAAACGAGCAATTTCATCAAAATTATGCAGGGTCGCCCGTTTCACCGTCGTGCCACCCAAACGAACGGGCTCAAGATTGGCCACAGGGGTCACCGCTCCTGTACGACCGACTTGGAAATCCACCGAAACAAGACGCGTGTAAGCTCGCTCGGCTTGAAATTTGTATGCAATTGCCCATTTAGGGCACTTTGCAGTAATCCCCAACTCCTGCTGCTGATCCCGGCGATTTACTTTAACCACCATGCCATCAATATCAAAGGGCAAATCCGCCCGGCGAGCATCAATCCCGGCAGCGCAGGCCATCACTGACTCTAGGGAGTCTGCCAGCTCAAACGCATTCACACGGAACCCAAGTGCACCCAAAAGCCGCAAATTTTCTGACTGAGACACCTGCGCTAATTCCAAAGGCAGGGAATAGGCGAGAAAACGCAGAGGCCGAAGGGCGCACTCGCGACTGTCTTTGAGTTTGATGCTCCCAGCCACCGAGTTCCGTGGATTCTGCAAGCCTTTGTGTCCCTCTTTTTGCAAACGCGTATTCAGCGATTCAAAATCCCCGCGTTCCATGTAAATTTCACCCCGGACTTCACATCGGCCTACCACGTGTTGCGTTAGAGTGTGGGGAATATCGCGAATCGTACGGGCGTTGGCTGTCACATCATCGCCCTGTTGTCCATCTCCACGAGTTACCGCGCGAAGCAGGCGACCATCCTGGTAGACCAGCGCCAAAGAAACACCATCAATTTTTCTTTCGCAGACGAATTCCGGGGAATATCCCAATGGAGTCCCCACCTGACGAATGAAATCCGCCATTTCTTCTGTAGAATAGACATTCGCAATAGAGAGCATAGGGACGCGATGCGCCACTTTGGGAAAATCGTTTCCCAAATCCGAGCCAACACGACGGGTAGGGGAGTCCTCTTCTCGCCATTGAGGGAAGCGCGCCTCCAGATCCGCCAATTCGCGTAAAGCAAAATCGAACTCCTGATCGCTCAAAGGGGAGGAGTGACCTTGATAATAAAGCGAGCTCGCCCGCCGTAAACGTTCGGCGAGTTCGTGCATGTGCATTCGGAGATTCATCTCGGATTCGGGCATGGAGGAGAATCTAGAATCAAAATAGGAAACGCTCCCGATGAATCTCACCGGGAGCGCTCTTCAATTCAGTATGATCCGCGTAGAATCGTCGCTCGCTTCACAACCAACCACTGAAATAAAGGAGGCGACGCCAATGGCAATGGAGAAAGCTGCGCGGCTACTGAACTTTATGTTCTAAAGATATGATGATCTTC
>DATIQS010000017.1:0-8522 GCA_035470605.1 Fibrobacteraceae bacterium | reverse complement strand
ATGACGACCCCCAGTTGACGGTACGAGGTGTCCCCGGCAACACCCCCCAACGCATCGTCATGGCAAAATCCCCGCTCCCAAAAGAGCGAGTCCTCTTTCAGGATGGGATGGCCCCCACTCGGGTCTATAGTCTTGACGCGCAGCCAGAACTGGAAGGGGTTCCCCATGTAAGCCTACAGCGTTGGCCTACCGCAGATTTTCCCTCTGCGTGGTTCGCCTTGCTGAAGGACCTTGGCCAGGCTGGATTTCATCGGATTCTCTGCGAATGCGGCACGACTCTGGTTGGGCTTTTGCTCCCTTCAAATGAACTCTGGAACCGATTCTTGTTGTTCACGGCACCAAAATTTTTAGGCCAGGGACTCCCCTGGACTCGAGACTTACCACCAAACTGGAAAGACAGCCTACGTTTAAGTAGATTTGAGGCCGTCGATTGTGATTTTTTAACGGAATTTGAAAATGTTTACGGGAATCATTCAGGCCTTGGGAACCCTCCGCTCGCTGGAACCTCGCGGTGATGCTCTGCGCATGACCATCAATGCCCCCGGATTCTTCCAAGATTCCCATATCGGGGACAGTGTTGCAAACAATGGAGTCTGCCTCACCATTGAGGATAGCTCTGCCGATGAGGCTTCCTTCACCCTGATTCGGCAAACCGTGGAAACGTCGTCCTTTTCCCGCGCAAAGGTCGGCTCCCGTATCAATCTGGAACAAGCCTGCCGACCGGAAAGCCTTATGGGCGGGCACTATGTCATGGGCCATGTCGATGGCGTGCTACGCGTCCGCACCCAAATTCAACGGGAAACCGGCATGGAGGTCGTGCTGGAGGTCCCAGAAGAATTTCGCCGTTACATCATTCAGAAAGGCTCCGTCGCCCTGGATGGTATCAGCCTGACGGTGGCTGAAAAAACGGAAGATGCCATTCGGGTGGCCTTGATTCCCGAGACTTTAGAAAAGACCAACGTGTCCAGTTGGTTACCAGGTGTTCCTGTAAACCTGGAAGTGGACATGATTGGCAAGTATGTGGAAAACTTTTTAAGGCAATGCCACTCATGCTAAATACAATTGAAGAAGCCCTTGAGGATTTTCGCCAAGGCCGCATGTTGATTGTCGCTGATGACGAGGACCGCGAATCCGAAGGTGATTTTGTCTGTGCGGCAGCTCTCTGCACAACGGAACACGTCAATTTCATGGTCACCCATGGACGCGGTTTGGTTTGCGCCCCCATGGATGCCAAACGGGTAGATGCACTGCGCCTCCCTATGATGGCAGCCCGCAACACATCGCGTTTTGAGACTGCATTTACCGTCTCGGTGGAGGCTCGCGAAGGAACTACAACCGGGATTTCTGCCGCAGAACGAGCCCTCACGATCCGGAGTCTGGCGAACCTCCAAAATGGCCCCGATGATTTCGTTTCACCAGGGCACGTCTTCCCATTACGCGCCCGTGAAGGAGGCGTTTTGGTTCGTCCGGGACATACAGAAGCAACGGTGGACCTCGCCCGCCTGGCAGGCATGGAACCCGTTGGTGCTTTGTGCGAAATCATGAATGAAGATGGCAGCATGGCGCGGATGCCCCAATTGCAGGAAATTAGCAAAAAGCAAGGAATCAAAATCATCTCCGTCGCCGACCTAATCGCCTATCGTCTACGCTTAGAAAAACTGGTTGTGTGCGAGGCCGCTCCCAAAATTCCCACCGAAGCGGGGAAATTCCAGGTATATGGGTATCGCTCTCTGCTGGACAATACGGAGCATGTGGCCTGGGTGAACGGAAATATTGATCCTGAGGGCATCACCAACGTCCGTGTCCATAGCGAATGCCTGACAGGGGATGTCTTCCATTCCATGCGCTGTGACTGTGGAGAACAATTGCAAGCGGCCATGCGCTACATTGGGAAACATGGTGGCGTTCTTCTTTATATGCGCGGTCACGAAGGCCGAGGCATCGGACTCATCAACAAGCTCAAAGCATACGAGCTGCAAGAACAGGGCCTTGATACCGTCGAAGCCAATGTGCATCTCGGTTTTAAACCCGACATGCGCTCTTACGGAATCGGAGCCCAAATCCTCGCGGATCTAGGGGTCCGCCGGATGCGCCTCCTGACGAACAATCCACGCAAGCTCGAAGGGCTTGCCGGTTTCAATCTGGAAATTGTTGAACGCATTCCCATCGAAATTCGTCCCAATCCCGTTAACCAGACATACATGCAAACGAAGCGGGATAAAATGGGACATATTCTACAGCAACCTTTGGAGCCCTCCGCATGAGTTTTCAGCCAACACTGATTTCCGGGGACCAACAAGGTCACGGATTGCATATTGGCATCACGGTGGCGCGCTTCAACGCAACCATCACGGAGGCCCTTTTACAAGGCGCCCTTACGGTTTTGGAACGCAATGGTGTCTTGGCCACCCATGTGACTGTCGCACGGGTTCCAGGGGCTTTTGAACTCCCCCTTGCCGCTCAACATCTGATCAAAACCCATGATGCGGTCATCTGCCTCGGAGCCGTGATCCGCGGCGGCACCCCCCATTTTGAATATGTCTGCACAGCAGCAACCCAAGGGATTTTACGTGTGGGACTGGATTCAGGTCGCCCCGTCATTTTTGGCGTCCTCACATGTGATACGGCTGCCCAGGCCTTGGAGCGCTCTGGCCTTCCAGAGAATTTCAATTTCTCCTCGATCCCGGATCACCTCTCCCCCCCCTGTTCCCTTGAACGAAACAAGGGAGCAGAAGCCGCATTGGCTGCGCTGGAAATGACACGCCTCTGTAGGAGTTTTTAATGGGACAGGTATCACGCAGGCCCGCCCGTATTTTCGCCATGCAGACCCTTTATGTCATGGAAATCAACGCCTGCACCCCGGGTGACGCCATTCCTGCTGTGCTTGACAGTGAAGACTTTGCTCCAGATATGCAGGAATACGGAATGAAACTTGTGGACTTGGTCCTCGCCCATCGTCAAGAATTCGACAAGACACTCCGCGAGATGTCCACCCAATGGGATCTAGAACGGATCGCTCTGCTGGACCGCATTCTGATCCATATTGGCTTCGCAGAGCTTTCTCATTGTGGCGACGTTCCTGTGAAAGTCGCTCTACAAGAAGCGGTACAAATCGCCAACAAATATTCAACTGAACAGTCCGGCCGTTTCATCAACGGAATTCTGGACCGTTTCGCCCGAAATCGTAACCTCCTAGGAGAATCCGTATGACCGAAGGTCGTCTGAAACATGTGGTCGCTGGTGTTGCCGGCCTGATCGCACTCATCACCTACGCGCTGACCATGGCCCCCACCGTGTCCTTCTGGGACTGCGGTGAATTCGTGGCATGCGCCAATACCTTGGGAATTCCGCATCCTCCAGGAACGCCTTTCTTTGTCTTCTTTGCCCGCTTTGCAATCATCGTTCTCCCCTTCGTGGAGGAAATTGCCAAAAGGGTCAATTACATCTCGGTGTGTACCTCTGCCGCCACGGTCTACCTGGTCGCTTTATTTATTTGGGACGTGGTTACCAAATTGCTGGCTGGTGATAAAACGAAGCTGGAAACAGGAACCCGTCGTCTAATTTTAGGCGCATCCGCACTGACCGGCGCCCTGTTGCTCACCTTCTCCGATACCTTCTGGTTTAATGCCGTGGAAGCAGAAGTCTATGGCTTTGCCATGTTCATCGTTGTGCTGATCTCCTGGCTCGCCCTAAAATGGCTTGACTACCGCAACCAGCGTTTTGGAGACCAAATCCTGATTTTCATCTGCTATCTTGCCTTTTTGGGCATTGGCGTCCATCTCTATTCCCTGTTGACCATCCCCGTTATCATGGTTTTGATCCTCGTAGCCAGCGAACCCGGCCAACGCCTCTCCAAATGGCCGATCTTAGTTACAGGTACAGTGTTGTATTCCGTAGTCTATGCCGCTCACGATTTTCTTACCTGGACCTTGATCCTTCTTGCGTTGCTCATCGTGGGGAACTTCCTATTCAAAAATCCGGTGCGTAAGGAAATCCGACTAAGCATCTGGTTTGCCGTAGTGGCCCTGCTCGGATTCAGCACCCATGCGTATATCCCCATCCGTAGTGCACTGAATCCTGCGATCGATGAAAACAACCCTGAAATTGCCGTGCATGAAGATGGCAAACTCGACTTAGCGGAACTTCTTGACTCCAAAAACTGGCAGGCTTTCAACGATTATCTGGAACGCAAGCAGTACGGTTCCGAATCCATGCTTTCACGGGCCTTTTACCGCCGTGGTCAACTAGATAATCAGATGCTCACCTTCCCTAACATGGGCTACGGAGGCTATCAGCTTGCCCAATATTTCCCCTTCAAAGTCGGCCAGGTCGATTACTATGCTCCAGGCCTCTACACGATCAGTCCCGAAGATAATCCACCGGTAGAACGCGGCAGCCTAAAATTCCCAACACAAATGATGCTCATGGGCGAAAATACCGCGATGCAAGCCTTCTGGTTCCTGCTGTTGAATGGACTCCTGCTCATGACGGTCATCGTCGCCTGGAAACGCAATCGCCCTGTGGCCTTATACATCGGCCTCCTTTATGCGATTAGTTCCTTTGGTCTCTTCTTCTATATCAATTTCGCCGACGGCACTCGTCCTGAACAACGCGACCTGGACCAATGGCAGAGTATGCTTTCCCACGAGCGCTCTATGCTTGCGGAACGAGGCATCCAGGTTCCAGAAATTCCAAATGGAGCGTTTCTGCTGGACATTCAGCGCCAAATCGCCCAAGCTCCCACAGACGAGGCCCGTAAAGCCATCGCCCAGCAGCCAGCCTGGTTGAATTGGCAGCGTATTCAGAATGCCTATAAAAGCGCAGGCTATCGTGGCCCGGATTTACCCCAACCCGTCCATCTGGAAGTGCGCGACCGTGACTACTTCTACACGCCTGCGTTTATTTTCATGTCCTTCCTCTATGGGATCGGCATCGCCCTGCTGCTCGTCTATCTCGTGACTCGTCGTCCAAAAATTCTCCGTCCTGTAGCGATTGCTTTGGTGCTTCTCTGCGGTTTCGTCCCTGCATTCTCCAACTATAAGGAGCACAACCGTGCGAACCTTTGGGTTCCCTGGGACTATGCCTACAATCTGCTGATGTCCTGCCGTCAAAATGCGGTACTCTTTACCAATGGCGACAACGACACCTTCCCGCTGTGGTTCGCCCAAGAAGTCGCGGGCATCCGCAAAGATGTACGCGTAGTTAATCTGAGCCTCGGCAACACCGACTGGTACATCAAGCAAATCAAAGACGCCCCTCTTCCGCCCAAAGGCAATGGCATGAAGATGAGCTATACCGATGCAGAAATCGACAACAGCATGGTCTTTAGCGAAGACAACATGCGCAACGAGTCGCACCAAGTTGACTGGTGGGTTTCCAAAGCTCAAGCGGCCATTCCCGTATTACAGGCTCAAATAAAAGATTTGCAGACAAAGCTCACCGACAGCACCATCGCTGTTGGAGAGAAAACGCAACTGCAAGCCCGTTTGAACAGCCGCACCGGGCTCTACCAAATCTATGACGCCCTGGTTACTTGGGGAGGAAAACGCAAAGGCGGCTTCATGAAAACCCAGGATAAACTGGTCTTGGATCTCGCTCTTAACAATCCAGATCGTCCGTTGCATTTTGCCAATACCGTAGCCTCCTCTAATTTTATCGGCTTAGAGAAATACATGATCCAAGAAGGGATGGTGTTCACCTTCCAGCGAGGCAATACCAACGTCAAACCAGATGAGATTGACATGAAACGCACAGAATTCCTGGCGGATTCGGTCTACAAATACCGCGGCATTGGGGATGGCTCCGCCTACGTGAACCTGGAGACAGAACATCTACTCTTCAACTACAACACACTCTATATTCGCCTTGCTCTGGAGGCGCGCAATCAGATCGCCGCCCTTCGCCTGCAAATGCAAGGAACCCCATCCGATTCCACTCAATCTCCTGTCGCTTCCCCAGACTCCGCCGCCCTGAAAACAAAAATCGGTGACATCGTCAAAACCTCTTTGAAATATTGCGATATGGGGATCAAGCAATTCCCATCCGAATGGCGTAACTATGCAGTGGCTGCTGAGGTGCTGGAAACTGCAGGCTTACGCGATGAAGCAATTGCTTATCTGGAAAAAGGGAAGTCACACGTTTCCGGGCAATCCGGCGAAGAAATGGTTCGGCGCCTGGAATACCTGAAGACAGCGCCCAGAAACTAACGGTATCGCTATGGATCTGTCCATTGTAGTCCCCATTAAAAACGAAGCGGAGAATCTCTCCAATCTCTGCACAGAGATCGCCGAAGCCCTCCACCCGACAGGACTATCCTTCGAGGTCCTTGTCGTCGATGATGGCTCCGACGATGACAGTTGGGGCATTCTTCAGGAACTTTCCGGTAGCGTTCCCTTCCTGCGTGCGGTGCGTTTCCAATACAATTGCGGAAAAGCCGCCGCATTATCCCAGGGTTTTTCCATGGTTTCCGGGGACTACGTGGTGACCATGGATGGGGATCTACAGGACAATCCCTTTGAAATTCCACGCATGATCGAATTGCTCCAGTCGGGCTACGATTTGGTCTCTGGATGGAAAAAGAAAAGACACGATCCTTGGCACAAAACATGGCCCTCTAAGCTGTTTAATCTGGTAGTTTCTGCCGTTGCAGGCATTCGTCTTCACGATTTCAACTGTGGGCTCAAGGCATACAAACATCAAGTGATCGCTCATATTCCTCTTTACGGCGATTTCCACCGTTTCATTCCAGTTATGGCCAAATGGCGCGGTTTCAAAGTCACAGAAATGATCGTGGAGCACCGTCCTCGCGTGCATGGCGTTTCCAAATATGGCGTCAGCCGACTGATTTCCGGTTTTCTGGATTTGCTCACATTGCTGTTTATCCACAAATTTTCGATCAAGCCATTGCATTTCTTCGGTTCTATTGGTCTGCTCTTTTTCCTTACTGGCACAGGGCTCTTTGGATTTTTTGGCGTGGAATGGGTGATTACAGGCGCCCTACACCTAAGACCTCTGATGCTAGCCGGAGGCGTATTCCTGCTCATGGGTATCCAGCTGGGTTCTCTGGGATTGCTTGGTGAAATGCTCAACGCGAGGGTTCGCTCTGAAAGCCTCCCCGTATCCGCCCACATCCGACCCAAGGGGATCTAATGTCTTATCCCAAGAGCCTGGTCATCATCCCCACCTATAATGAACGGGAAAACATCGGTGAGATCATTCCCCAAATTCTGGCGCAGGATTCCTGTCTGGAGATTCTTGTGGTGGACGACAATTCACCTGATGGTACCGCTAATCTGGTTCAACAGATCAAGGCCGAAACCCCTCGGGTCCACCTCATGCAGCGTCCTGGGAAACAAGGGCTGGGGACAGCTTACGTGGCCGGGTTCCGTTGGGCTTTGGAACGGGATTACCAGCGAGTCTTTGAAATGGATGCGGACTTTTCTCACAGTCCATCGGACCTGGTGCGCTATTTGCAAAAGGCGGAAGAAGCGGATTTGGTGTTGGGGAGCCGCTATCTGCACGGCCGCATTTCCGTGGTCAACTGGGATTGGAAACGCCTTGTGTTGAGTTATGGCGCCAATCTCTACACCCGCTGGATCACCAAATTGCCCTTGTCCGATGCGACGGGTGGCTTTAAATGTTTCCGTCGTGAGGCACTGCAAGCACTGGATCTCGATAATATGCGCAGCGATGGCTATTGTTTCCAGATTGAAACCACGTATAAAATTTGGCGCAAAGGTCTGCGCGTCGCGGAGATTCCCATCGTATTCACGGACCGCACTCGTGGCTCCTCAAAAATGAGCGGCAGTATTGTCTCCGAGGCCTTTTCCTGGTCCTGCGCTTGCGTCTTCGGGGACGCTAATGTCCACGCCAGCCTGTTCCATCATTATTATCTCCTACAATTCGGGACTCTTGCTCCCGACATGCCTTTATTCGATTGTGCGCGGACTCCAGGGAATGGAAGCACAAATCTTGGTGGTAGATAATGGGTCACCTCAGCCTCTGCCACAGAATCTCCGCAAAGAATATCCTCAGGTAGACTGGATCCTCTCCGAAAAGAACCTCGGCTTCGGAGGGGCCTGCAATCTAGCGGCGAATCAGGCACGTCACCCCTACCTTTTCTTTGTCAATCCCGACACCTTGGTTTCCCGCGACACCTTCTCCAAGCTAGTGGAATATATGTCGGTGAAGCCCCAGGCAGGAATTGTGGGCTGCAAAATTCTCAACGGAGACGGGACCCTGCAATGGGCCTGCCGCCGCAGCTTCCCTTCCCCCATGTCCGCTATTTACAAGACATTGGGCCTCGCGACACTCTTCCCCAAAAGCCGCCGATTGGGAGCCTATAATCTGAGTTATCTGGACCCGGACATGGAGACGGAAGTGGATGCTGTTTCCGGTTCCTTCTTTTGTGTGCGCAAAGACATTTATGAACAGGTTCATGGTTTCGACGAAGATTTTTTCCTCTATGGGGAAGATTTGGACATCTGTCTTCGAGTACAGCAGGCTGGATTCCGTAACTTTTA
>DATIQS010000016.1:0-12385 GCA_035470605.1 Fibrobacteraceae bacterium | reverse complement strand
CACACGCCCCATGGTCATCGTCGCTCCTCCGACAAAGACATCGTATGTCAACCAGAATGGAACGAGAACCATCCCCGGTTCAGGCACCAACTGATAGGCTTGTTCCATCGGAACCATTGTGATTTCTTGGGTTTTGGAGTTGATTAATTGCAAATGAGTGAACTGATTCGGTGCCCCTTTTAGAAGGTTGGATTGTTGCAAATACGTCATCAGGGTCTTTCCTTTTTTCCAAGGAAACGCACGAGTCATGGACTCCATGCGGATATAGATCACGTCACCCGTTAGATTCAACTTAGGCACAAAAACAAAATCCCCTTGTTGAAGTAGGGGATCTTGGTGGATGTCTCCGGTCAGATCAATTTGTTCCATGTGTAGAACCAATGTATCTCCCTTGCGGAGAAGCAAGACGCTGTCCAGGTTTCCAAAGGTTGTAAGGCCGCCCGCCTGGCGCAATAGGGCACTGACACGAGTCCCTCCATCCACCACTTGCTGCCCAGAAGAATATACGGAACCGTAAACGCCCACCCGAAATTTTTTCAATTGGGCGAGTTTGATATAGCATTCGGAAGCCAAGTATCTCTTAGACAACAGGGACAGAATACGACGTTTCGCCTCTGCCAAGGTTACACCGCCGACATTTACCACACCCGCCTGTTCCAGGGCGACGTTCCCTTCTGGTGAAACCTGCACAGAGAGATTTGAAGACTCTACGATCAGTTCGAAAAAATCACCCGATCCAACGATGTAATTAGAGTCCACCAATCCTTCTAGGATGATAGGGGTTAAAACGACCTGATCTCGCGAAGATGGACCTTCTGACGTCGTTGGGCTTTCAGAAATACCTGAAAAATTAAGACTCCCCATCGAGGCAGCCCATAGAGAGAACGGCGCAAAAAAAATCCACAACAATCGTTTAAACATTGGGAAAATATACCTTAATCCAGATACCCCAGTAGGTGAGAGCGAATAAACCTAGATCCCGCAGTTGACCGGGGCGACTCGTCCTCGATTCCTTGTGCCACAAAGCTTTCGGCCTCCACTCCTTCGCCTCATTCTCTGCTCCAGGCGAACGAGGTGCCCCATGTCGTTCGTTTTATGCCCCCCCCCGCGAGGCCGTCGGCCGGACCAGAGTCTTTGTTTCCGTGATATTTCCGTTCGAGCTTGCTCGAATACTCTGTGTACAACTGCGGTTGTTCGGCTCAATCTTGGACACACCGGAGTGAAAAGCCCCAAATTTTGGCCACCGTCTCGCTCCCCACACTGTTTTTATCATCGCCGAGATGGCGAACACTCGTGCTATCGGTGGAAGATTGCGTGGTCGTCAAGAAGAGGCCACGGAAACCAGAGCCACCTACGGATTGTGCTGTCCAGCCATAATAGGAGGTGTCCGTTTTACTACTCATAATCTCGTTCATATAACCCCAATAGTAGCGGCCACCCCCAGCCTTCCCCTGCCAGCCCCAGTAATCATCACCAGGACCATTCCCATTTTCTGTAGCCCAAGTGCCAGAAGTGCTGTCTTTTAGATGATAACCCGCCAACGAATCTGCGGTCACCCCAGCAGTGGAAACCAGGGTGCTCCATTCCGTAGAGGATGGCACATGCCAGCCATCGGGACAAATTCCCTGGGTGGTACTTCCCAAAGAGGCGGTACTACTGTTATACACATATCCAAGGCCCATCGCTTCAGCCCACTGGTATAGACCCCCATAATAATTGCAGTAGTCTTCATCATCATCACCACAATATTTCTCCACCGTATCATCGTCATCCTGCTCCTGCTCCCCATCTACTTGAGAACCATAGTCGAGGTTTCGCGCCATCCAGTATTGGTCGCCAATTTGTACAAATTTATAGACTTGCCCATCACGAGTATCACAGAAAGCTGTGTCTGTGCTGTAGGCCTCGGAGCATTCCACAGACCCTGAGGAAGTGGAGATCGAGGAGGTTCCTGCGGAACTTGTCACCGAAGAGGAAGACATCTTGCTAGAACTGGATGCGTTCGAAGAAATTCGATCCAAAGAGATTTGTTCAAATACAATTTCCGTTGCGCTATCCACAAAAGTGGTTTCCTCACTAGCTAAAACGGTGCCAGAATTATTAATGACTTCCAAAAGGGCAGACCAATTGAGCGATGTGTCATACACACTCCATGGCGCCTCGCCACTATAAAATAGCGTGGAAGAAGAGGAAGACAGCGCCATGGTGACTGTTTGTACGTTCCCAGTGGAAGGGGTCAAGGTCGCCATAATGGAACCAATCGTGTTGCCACGAGGCCGCACCGAGCCTGAAAGGACGCGCTTCAGTATACCAATGCTGGGCACCGTTCCAGAATCAATCTTAATAGGGACAGATCCAACGGAGGCCGAGGAATAGGTGAGCACTAGACTATCTGTAACATTGGTAACAGCAGCAAGCGCCCGTTTTGCAGCCAATGAGGACGCTGGCACCAGAGATTGTCCCCAAGCATCGGAACGAATCAGACGGAGCGTTGCTGTACGAGAGCCTAGAGAAATCTGAACTAAATAAATTCCAGCTGGAGCATTCTCTGGAATCGGACGAAGACGATAAGAACCGGAGGTCCAATAACGATTTAACGCCAAAAGACGAGCCCCCCGTAAATTCCATACCTCAATCTTAACATCGGTGTATTGAGAAAGAGACAAAGCGATTTGATCGCCAGCCGCAGATACATTAAAATTTTTTTGTAGGGATGAAGAAATTTCTGATGTCATGGCAGAAATAGAAAAAGCGCCCTGTTCATCCGTGGTGTCCTCGTCTCCGGTGGATTGCAGGGTCACAGCCACTCCAGACAAAGGAGTCGCATCCGGCAATCGAACGACAATTCCCTCCAGCGTTCCTGCAATAGATGGAACGGTTAGCGCCACCACAAGCCAGCAGCCAAGCAATTGTTTTTGCATCATCATTTAAGGCTCCTTCTTCGTGTATTTTTGTGTTGAGGCTATACCAATAATATTGAGCCGGGGAAAAACAAGCACCAGCCTTTAGACACGAGATGCTCTCATTTTGAGAGATTAGGCTTTTTTGCAAAGTCTAAAGGATATGACGATAAGGCTTTTTACTATATATTCCTTTACCGTTTCAGCATTGAGGAGTCCGAATGCGTCTTTCTGAACGTCTGGTGGACAACGGCATTATTATTAATTCAGAGTGCCAGAACAAGGCCGGGATCCTTCGCGAGATGGTCGATGTCCTAGCCCAAGCTTTTTCCCTCAAGCACCGGGATGAAATCCTGGAAGCTGTACTTTCACGGGAAAAACAGAAATCTACCGGAATTGGTTGTGGATTGGCAGTCCCCCACGCCAAAGTGGATTATGTGGACCGAATGTGCATGGTGGCAGCAACGGTTCCCAAGGGCATCGATTTTGATACCCTGGATAAGGAGCCTGTTTATCTACTGATGCTAATTGTCAGTCCATCCAACACGGTTGGGCCTCATATCAAGGCCCTCTCCAGTGTTGCCCGTATCATGGCGGATGCCGAAGTTCGCAACGATCTAATTCAGGCAAAAACCGTGGCCGATTTCATGTCCATTCTTCGCGCGGCAGAAGACAAATATCTGTAGGATCCCATCGAATCCGCTGAATCGCGGAAAGAGATGGACCTGTATTTTGGCCGGTCATTGCCGCACGCAACGGAGGCTTTTAAAGGAGTACCGGTGCAAAAGCCCATCCAAATGCAAAAAGCCTATGCAGCGGATTCGGAGTTCAAGGACATGGACATGTCTCGTTCGCTTTTTTCCGATATCAACCTCGCTCAGGCGCGCTTCCAGGGTGTGAACTTTAGCGAAGTCCAAATCACAGCAGTCCATTTAGGAGGCGCCGTATTCCGAAACATTGGGTTGCCACCGGATAAGGATGGATCGTATCGTAAACAGCGTCCTGTCCTCTTTGAGAATGGATCGCTTCATGGCAGTTCTTTCCGACATATGGATTTATCCCAGGTGAGAATTTCGGATAGCAACATCCAGGGAATGTGCATCAATGGCATTCCGGTCACTGAAATGCAGGATGCCTGGAAAGAAAAGCATTCCCATGACCTGGATCAATAAAATCTCAATTTCTTTCGTCTTCTGGCTCGTAGCCTCTATTTCCTGCTGGTCTAGCGACACATGGATTCCCCCTTCCGATGCTCATCTCCGATATGAAGGCCGCTGGGATCACAGCAATCCACAGGCTGCTGTGGCGGATTGGCCTGGCGTCTATGTAAAGATTCGTTTTCAGGGAACCGGTTGCTCGGTGAAATTGCAAGGCCAAAACGTCTTTACCGCGACTGTCGATGGTGAAATCAAGGCGACCTTCGTCGTGGGGGATTCCGCTCAAATTTTTGATGTGGCACATGGGTTGGAAAACTCAACTCACGTATTGGCCCTGTATAAACGATCCGAGAGCCAAACAAGCACCGCCTCATTTTGGGGGTTTTTCCTGGACTCGGGAGCAGTTCTCCTAGATCCACCCAAAGAATCTGGGCGGCGTATTGAATTTATCGGGGATTCCTATACCTTAGGTTTCGGTATGGAATCTTCTGTGCGAGAGGCTGATGGGCTGGATGAAGACTCTCTCGTGCTATACACCACTAATGCCTATGCAGCGTTTGGCCCGGTGCTGGCGCGAAGTCTGGGAGCAGACTACCAACTCAACGCCTTTTCAGGAAAAGGGCTTGTTCGCAATATTAATGGAATCGACCCGGGAAAACCGTTCGGTTATTTTTATGACTATACATTGCTATCCCAACGCAATACCCTTGGGCAATCCTCTCTTTGGAATTTTTCCTCCTGGCATCCACAGGTGATTGTGATCGGATTGGGGATCAATGATTTTCAGGCAAATCCACCTTATGCGGATTCCCTCACTTTCGATCGCGTTTATTCGTCGTTACTCGATGCCTTGCGGGCTCGACATCCGGGCGTCCGTTTTGTTTTATGCGCCACTGCCGTTTGGCCCACAAACGCGCTGATTCCTCACATTCAGTCTATTGTCGCCTCACAGCGAACCACTGGACACCTTGATGTGACTTATTTTGAATACGGCGCAGAAAAAACGGGTCTTTGGTGGCATCCAGATGTCCATGACCATGCGGAGATCGCACGCCAATTACGCCCGTTGGTAGCTCGACTCGGTGGCTGGATGACCAGATAGCAATTCTCTCTGGATCGTTATTGATTTCCAGTAAGAGTGGCCAATTCCCGATCCACGAGTCTACGGTAGACATCTGCTCCAGCCTCGATGTATTGTCCGAATGCGATCGCTGCAGCCCGCCGATCCATGCGCCAATACTTTTCAACCACGCCAAGATTTTTTGAGAAAAACGGATCGCGTACCCCTTGTTCCTGGGCTTGATGCAACGCATTATACATGGCATCCCAGAGTTGCGATCGTGCGTACACGCAGACAAGCATTTTCCAGACCACAGAACTCGCTTCGCCACCCTGTGTGAGTTCACGAAGCAGGGGTAATGCCGCATCAAACATACCCTGGGAGAGAAAGAGTAGAGCCAACTCCTCCTGGGCGAAAGAATTTTTTTCCGATTGCATCCGTGCAACCATGGCTTGGCGACGGACTTCGTATTGGGCAAAGGGCAAATGAGGCGGAAAAAGGCGATCCCACGGTGGGTTAAATTGAGCAAAGGCCGTGGCCATCATTTCCTGCCGCAGCACATAGCGGTCTGGATCTTGTTCTTTGTCTCGTACCAGATAGTAATACAACCATTCCATCCCCTGTAGACTATCCCCCTGATAGCGCAGAAGCAATTCCGCCAGGTTGCGGTAGCTTGGCAAGTAATCCGGCGATTTTTGGATAGCTGCACGAAAAATTTGTTCGGCTCGGCCCGCGTTCTCGTCCTCCAAATAAGCCAAGCCCAGCAGATTCCGATAAACGGAATTGGAATCTTGCAAAGCCAAGGCAGCTGCCGCTTGTTGCTGCGCCTCGGGTGCCAATCCTTTTTGCAGATAAGTTTCCGCCAACCAACGATGCGTTTCCGCATTGGTGGAGTCCAAATCTAAGGCTTGGAACAAGGTGGCCAAGGCTGAATCCGCCTCCGCAATTGGCATGAGGTCCGCGCCCTCCACGGGAACTCCTCCCGAATCTTGTCCGTAAGCCGTCCAGCCTTGATCTTTCATCCGTTTCCGGGCAATACCGAGATACAGAACCCCTTTCTGGATCAACCAATCGACATTGTGCGGATCTTGTGAGAGTTTCTGCTCAATTTCTTGCCGAGCTTTTCCGATTTGGTTGGGAGTGGCTTTGAGTAGTTTGGCCATGCGCTCGCTGCCCGATAAGGATGAATCCGGCTTGACCCACATAGATATGGCTTGACGCCCTACGTGCAAAGCGACAATCGCAACGGCGAAAATTGAAACAATCACCGCTATGGAGAGACGCCGAGACACGTGACCGTGATGTTGGGGTGGAACGCTGGAGCCTGGCGTCGCTTGCCCAGGATCTGGAAGGGGTGGAACGATTTCCAAAGTCACATCCAGTCCCACAAAAATCTCCTGAACCTTCTGTACTTGTTCGGAGGCGCATTGGGAAATCAATGTCAGTGGCAAATGGTCAATCTGTTCCAGAGCTAATTGGACATCCCCATCATGAAGCGATGCAATCGCAATTGCCACACGGTCACGTACACACTGTGGTCCAAGTTCTGTAAGGATAATCTTATGCAGAGACACGTTGGCCTGAATCATTCATGTTGGTTTATTGTCCAACCGTCGAATCCGCAGGTGCTTTGGCTTGCGAGCTATCGGGAGTGGCGGTTTGAGTCGAATCTTTCGGCGTCTCTTTGGCGGAGTCAGGAGGAACGCTAGCGGCCTGATCGGTGAGAACTTTGGAATCCGAGGAAGCAGACTGGGCTTTCGCGCCTGATGAGCTAAGGGTTGATTTTGTGTCTGGAGTTTGAAGCGAGTCCTTGGGATGCGAGACCATCCATTCGTTTGTCTCGAAACTCCGTAGATAGGCTAGGGGTATTTCCATTCGGTTCGCGCGGACATCCCCCACGAGACGTCCATCCACAGGGATCCAGACACCTTGTAATGAGTCTGTGGCAGAGGAGTCTGGTAAGTGTGTCCCGTCTTGCAGGATAAGACGGGCGCCATAGTAGACAAGGGCCTCTTGAACTTTCAGCTTCGTAGGGTCGATTTCCATCCATGCGATTTGTCGTGCCTCTAGTTCTCGCGTCGCATTCCCAACCAAAATGAGCAATTTATCCGATGGGACAAAGCGGGGGTCCCCCATTGATAAGGCCTGCCCATCCCGATCTCGAACCTGCCACAGAGGTGCAGAGCAAGAAATCAGCAACGCCATCCCGGCAATCATGAATACGGACTTGCGCATCACACCTCCAGATCTCGTTCAAAAAAAAGCACCACGGATTCAAGCCATTGATCCGCAGCCGATGAAACAAAAAACCAGCCTTCGCGGTGGGCCGCCTCCGCTGTCGCTTCAATCAGATCGGCAATCCCTTCCGGGTCCGCCAGTCCATGAAGCGGAATGCGTTTTTCCATGCATTCCTTCATGTCTCACAAAATAGTTATCCGGGTACGAGAAAAGCAGACTTATGACGTTTGTCAAAAAAGACCTTTCCGGGCGCGTTGCGCTAAGAGCAAATCCACGAGGGTCAGTGCTGCCATAGCTTCGACAATCGCGGTCGCGCGAGGAACGACACAAGGGTCATGGCGCCCCTTGGCGGCTAACGTCCCATTTTCCCCGGCCCGTGAAGCGGTTTGCTGTGGTTGACTAATGGTCGCTGTGGGTTTGAACGCGATGCGACAAACGATGTCCTCCCCTAGGCTAATGCCTCCCAGGGTGCCACCGGCTCGATTGGTGCGGGTATGGTATTCCCCGTTTTCGCAATAAAGGGTGTCATTGTGTTGGGAACCACGCATCCGAGAACCAGCGAAACCCGATCCGATTTCAAAACCCTTACAGGCGGGAATAGAAAGCATGGCGTGGGCAAGCAGAGAATTCACCCGATCGAACACGGGCTCTCCGATTCCTACGGGAGGCTTGCGCACAAGCAACGTGACTACTCCCCCTACGGAATCCTGTTGCTGCTTCGCTTCGCGAATCGCCGCCTCCATCCGGGATGATGCCTCTAAATTGGGGCAACGCACAGGGGACGCTTCAATGCCTTCCCGGGATAAAGAGGCCAAGTCGATGGACGCGTCCACATCGTAAACCGAAGAAACGCAGGCGAGGATTTCCGTGCCACAGGTCTCTTTAAGAAGTT
This sequence comes from Fibrobacteraceae bacterium, assembly GCA_035470605.1. GTDB lineage: Bacteria > Fibrobacterota > Fibrobacteria > Fibrobacterales > Fibrobacteraceae > CAIRAY01. Next base: position 4,138 of record DATIQS010000016.1, on the reverse strand, counting down.
TGCGTGCAATGGCTCCTGCCGCCACCCTAGCTGCACTTTCGCGAACAGAACTGCGTCCGCCACCGCGGTAATCGCGGAATCCGTATTTCAGGTCGTACGTCACATCGGCATGGGAGGGGCGATACCACAAAGCCATGTCGCTGTAGTCATGGGACCGTTGATCCTCATTAGGAATGATCAGGGCAATCGGCGTTCCTGTGGTTTTCCCTTCAAAAATACCCGACTGAATCGCAACCCGATCTGCCTCGTTGCGAGCGGTCGTTAGCGCATTCTGACCTGGACGACGGCGGTCCAGGTCTGGTTGGATATCCGCAACGTCTAACGGCACTCCTGCTGGGCAGCCATCCACAATTGCCCCAATGGTGAGACCATGACTTTCACCCCAGGTGGAAACGGAAAACAAGGTGCCGAAAACATTCCCCATGCTTAGGCCTTTTTGGTTTCGTGATATTCGCCTTCGGTGTTGATCGACCAAAGCTTTTCGCGAGAATTCTCACCAGATACAATCATGCGAACGGTTTCCATTGCGGTGAGCATGGAGTGATCCTGGTTGTTGTAACGATGCTGTCCATTACGCCCCATGCAATAGAGATTGGGAATTCCGTCCAGGAAGGCGCGGACCTTGCCGAATTCTGCGTAGGTACCAAAATAAGCGGGATACGCCTTTTCAATCTTGACGCGGCAGGCATCCAAAACATCCGATTTTTCGATAATTCCAGTGCGTGCCAGTTCGTCAATGGCGAAGTCGATGAACTGCTGGTCTTGCATATTCCAGAGATCATCCCCTTCCGCGCACATATACTCCAGCCCGATCCACACCGTTCCTTCCAGATCTTTAACCATGTATGGAGACCAGTTGTTAAACAGTTGCAAACGGCAAAGTCGGACGTCGCGTTCCTGAATGTAAATCCAAGTGTCCGGCACGATATTTCCCACAGTCTTGATCGACGTGCCATTTTTGATGGAGAGTTTTTTTAAGAGTAATCCCACCGTCATAAAGTCGCGGTAAGGAAGGCCCTGAGCGATCCGCGTAACGTCGGCGGGTTTGAGTGCATCCAAGGCGTGAACTAAATCTTTGACAGGCATGGTGGAAAGGCAGTAGTCGCAGGCAATGCGTTCCGAAACACCCGCATGTTCCACCGTGACAGCCACCACGCGCCCCGCTTCCACATGGACTCCGGTCACACGGCATCCAAGGCGGACTTCGCCCCCCATTTTCTGAATGTCCTGCGCCACACATTCCCACAATTGGCCCGGGCCTAATTTCGGGTAGAAGAACTGTTCGATCAGGGATGTCTCTGTCCCTTTTTGACGCAGGTCATCGGATTTTTTCCCACTAAAAAGAATTTTCCGTAGCGCCGCAGATACAGCCTTGAGCAGAGATAAACCTTTGATGCGCTGCGCCCCCCATTCCGCACTGATGTTGCGCGGATGTTCCCCCCAGACCTTCTCTGTATAATCTTCGAAGAACATTCGGTACAGAGGGACCCCAAAGCGATTGACTAAAAAATCCTCCAGAGACTTTTCCTGAGGCCGTTTTTTCACTTGGGCAACCATATAGCCAATGCCAGCAGACAACGTCCGTGACAGTCCCATATTCAGGAAAGTCCGCGGTTTCATGGAAATGGGATAATCGAAGAATTTGCGCAGGTAAAATATGCGGGAAATGCGTTCACGGATGAGCATCAGTCGATCGGTTTTTTCTGGATCAGGCCCGCCCTTTACCCACGGCTTTTCCTTGTGCAGCAAAAGGTCATCTTTGGCGGGATTCCCCTGGACGGGCATGCGCTGAAACCACCAGTCCATCACCGTATCGTCTTTGGAAAAGAAACGATGTCCTCCAATATCAATCCGATTCCCTTTAAAATCGACTGTGCAACTGATGCCTCCGATGCGTTCTGTCGATTCAAGGACGATGGGGTAAATTCCTGTTTTCTGAGCCATTAATTCAAACGCAGCAGTCAACCCTGCAGGCCCGGCGCCGACAATGACAGCGACTTTTTTGTTCTCCATATTACCTCAATAGTCCATGGCGCTCCACACCGCCGAGCCATAGAAATCCACAAAAAATTCTATATTGCAAGATAGAATAAAAGTGTGTTGAATTTTCATGACTCGTCTCCTTACCATTCTCCTATTGCTCACAGGCAGTCTTTTCGCCAGCGAATCGAAAGGATTTGATGGGATCTCCTTTGGATTGGACCAAGAACGAGTCGTAGAAGAGGTATTCAAAAAGGGTTACACCCCGGAAGAACATCCTGGAATGGTTCTTGTTCCTATTTATAAGCTGGGTGATTTACCTGTGGAAGTGATTTTCCGTTTTAATCATCAGGGACGATTCTTCAGCTATGAGATGCGTACTGGCGCTGTGGAAAAGGATCGCTTTGACAAAGTGATTGAAGCGGTGCGTTACATGTCGGAACAGTTGTCCACTCGTTTTGGACAACCCATAAAAAAGAATTTCTATCGAATTGAAGAAATCGAAGGCAAAAAAGCAGCCCCTTATTGGCTATGGGATGATCATGATGTGGATGTGGCCACTTACATCAAACCGAAGGACGCGCGCTTTTATTGCCAAGGCACCGTGACCCAAAAACAACTGGCCCGCGAACAGTGAGTCCTTCTCGCGGATTCCGTATTCCGCGTTGCGCTGTTTGCCAACTCCCTCAAGACAAATGCATTTGTAAGCATCTTTCTCCCATTTTAAGTGATATTTCCCTGGTTTTGTTACAGCACCGGAAAGAAATCTGGCGTAGCAGTGGCACGGGTAATTTGGTTCTGCGTTGCTTTGCAAACGCGAAGCGCCTAGCACCTGAAGACGTGGACGCCTTTCTAAACGAAGCTATAATCGAAGACGTTGTACTCCTATTCCCTCCAGACGGCGAAGAAATCCAAGGGCCCTCCACCTCTGCGCACCCCTCTTTGGGGGGCCATCCTCGAATCCTTCTGGTTCCAGATGGTTCCTGGTCGGAGGCACGCCGCATGGTGCGTAAAAATCCACGCCTACGCTCTCTTCCCAGGATTTCCCCGCCCATTGGATCTCCCTGGATTCGAAATCCACTACGCCAGGATAAATGGGAACGGCCTTGCACCGCCGAGGCGATAGGCCGCTGTTTCGAAGCCTGGGGACAAAAATCTATCGCGCAGCAACTCCGTAGGAGTTTGCAACTTTTTGTGGACGCCCATTGGCAGGCTAGGGGTGGAATTCCGAAACCGGACTGATCAAGGTTCAAATCTCTATTTGGGGCACCTCTAAAAATTCCCGTTTTGCTCATTCTGGCTACGATTGCGCCCCCCTGCGATATGTCTCCGTAACCAAGCAAAGCATTCCTCAGCTGAGGATATGTGCCAGTAACGGCTAAAGCCTAACTGGCATATCAGGACGGAGATATCATCAAAACAGACAAATCCGTCCTCAACCTACTCCAAGTAGGCCTTCCTCATAGAGGACAGCGCCCCACGAAGCGGCACAGCCGCAAGTGGTTGCTCAGCCGGTCGTTTTGCCTGTTTCCCCTTGGAAGGCATCAATCTCGCTTGAAATGGCCTTAAAGTTGATTCTTAAAGGAGCCCTTTGATGTAAATTGCGCGTTTCAGCCCTCGAAAAAAAAAGGATTTCTTGATATCTTTGCCTCGCGGTCCGAACAGCGGAGGCTACCATGCAGAAGTGTTATCGACTTGAAAATGGGAAGTTACAGCCAGCCGAGGAAGCCAACGCCCAGATTGTGGTGGTTGTCAGTCCGGATGCCTCGCAACGAGATTTGCTGATACAGAGTCACCAAATCGATGAGCATACATTCAACTCCGCACTCGATACGGACGAGCTGGCTCGTATTGAGTATGAAGACGACTATACCGCCATCATTTTTAAAAAGCCAAAAAGCTATACTGCAGATGATCAATTCCAGTTCAAGGTTTCGTCCTTCGGTATTTTCCTTTATGAGGATCTGGTGGTTGTACTGAGCGACATCGAAATGCCTTTGTTCGATGAACGTCGATTCAGCAAAATGGGTACCCTCAAAACATTTGTGTTGCGCCTACTCAACTATTCCATTTACCACTTCACCGAACATCTACGCATCATTAACAAAATTTCAGATGAACTCGAACAAAAAATCGAATCCTCCATGAAGAACGAGTA
>DATIQS010000015.1:0-4092 GCA_035470605.1 Fibrobacteraceae bacterium | reverse complement strand
TGCAGCAACCCTTTGTTCTGATTCTTGGCGGCTCGGAAAAAAATGCGGACTTCACGGAATTGGCGATGGGACTCCTGTCCTTACGACAGATGCGTGGCATTGCTCTCATCGGGCAAACAGCGGGACGTCTGCGTCTAGCCTTATCGACTGCGGGATATGCTGGAAATCAGGCGGGCTTCTCTGGATTGGAAGATGCGTTTTCGTGGTGCTGCCAGCAGGTGGCAGAAGGTGGCGCTGTGCTGCTGTCTCCAGCCTGTGCGTCCTTTGGCCTTTTCGCCAACTACAAGGAACGCGGCAAACGATTTGATCAGCTCGTACAGGCTTTTGCGGACGTTCACAAAACTTGAACGAAAATCTTGTGAACGGCTTTCCGCAAGGAGAGAGAATACGGGTATGTTTGAACTATGCCCGATTTATTCCGATACACTCATTTTGGTCCTTACCTCAAGGACTGGTTCGAGGAAGAAAAAGCCTCAGGGCGAGGACTTTCTCTGCAGCAATTGAGTTCCAGACTGGGGCTCAAGTCTAAGAGCTTGATGCATCGTTTGATGCACGATCCCAAAGCCACCCTTAGCCCCCAGCTCGCAGAAAATTTGTCCGACCTGATTGGTCATGACAAGCTGGAGCGGGAGTATTTTCACTATCTGGTGCTTTTCTGCCGGGTGCGGACCCCTGAGGAAAAAGGAAAACTCTATGCCCACATGCATCGCCTTCTAGAGCGTTTGCGCCCCACTTACGTAGAAGATTGGCAACTGGATTTTTTCCAGGATTGGTACATCCCAGCAGTGCGGGAATTGGTGGATTGCAAACCCTTTCCGCGAAGTGCGGAGGACGTGGCTCGTCGTTTGCGTCCATCGATTACAGCAACACAGGCGCGCCGTGCCTTGGAGTGCTTGCTGAAGTTGGGCCTAATTCGTGTGCGGCGGGGTGGTCAAGGATGGCAAAGCACCCAGAAAGCCTTGGATACGCTGCCGGACTTCACCAATGCCGTGGTGCATGGTTTTCAAAAGCAGATGCTTGCTTTGGCCCAAAATTCTTTGGAAAAACAGGGTCTACAGGAACGAGAGATTCTCACCACGACTTTTGCCATTTCCGTGCGCGATCGTGAACGCATTCGCACCCTGATCCGCAACTTTCAGAACGAACTAACCCGGGAAATTTTGTCCTTGGACGCCTCACCGGAACAAGTGTATCAATTCAATCTGCAATTTTTTCCACTAAGCACCGAGGAGGGTGTATGAATCGCCAACATTGTCTGATTCTTGCCATGGCCGTCTGGGCCCTGGTTTCTTGCGAAATAAAAGATCCCCAAAGCGTCACCAATACAGGGAATACGACGAAGATTGCCGGCACCGTGAACTTTGATTCCACCCAGATTCTCTCTCGCAAACTCGTCAATGAATCTCTGGAGGGGCTTCGCGTAAACCTGTCGCGTGATAGCATCACCGTGTTCGATTCCACCCGGACAAACGATGTGGGCTATTATGAATTCAGTGACATGGACACAGGAACGTGGGTCGTTTCCGCATGCTATGAAGACGACTGTTTATATGCAACCGTAAATTTGCCGGATAGCTCTTCGCAAGTGAACGCAAATTTCTCTTTTTCAGATTCGGACGGTGTCGTGTCTTTTTCCGTGTCCGAATGCCAAACCATGAGTGTCCTTAATATGGGTTCAAACTACAGATATACTTGGATTGAACCCTATGCCGATGGCCACTATGACACCATATGGTCTTCGGAAGAAACGGATTACTATGGAACTGAAGAAGTAAAATGGTTCTTCTGCTACGCATGCGGCAACGATCTTTTCACTTATTATGAAACGTATCCGCTAGTGGTGGACACGCTGGTCTGTCCAGGAGATTCCTTGGTCGCGACATCCTCTGACTATTTATTGTGGAAGTCTGCCATGGAAGACACCGTCTGGCTCAACTGGGGCGACTCCGCTCAAGATTCGCTAGTGGAACCAATCGTATCTATCGGTAACAAAGACTCCCTCATTGTAGCATTGGACACTGCAGTCCACTACTTCCAGACGATCAGCCAAACAATAGAGGCCCTCCACTTTGCAGGAGACTCACTAAAATTTTCTTTTTCCTCGGATGACACATCACTTATTCACTTGTTTGTTGATGTAGGTGAGGTTTTGACGGTCGCCCCAAATCCATGCTCAGATTCTTCGGATAGCGCCGGTGGGCTTGAATTTGCGCTCGTTAAAGACTGGACGGGAGAAAATTTCTATCCCTATCTTTCGGTATATCCGTCTATAACAGATAGCGCTGGTTTCGTCGGATGGAAACTGGTGATCGAAAACCGTTTCGGCTACCGGGACTCCGTAGAGGGCACAACCACGCTGTTGTCCTACTCCGGTTACTGTGAAGATACATCAAATGTAACGTGGGATCCAGAAGAGGAGTATGATACGATTTTTGTGGAAACGGATACGTCTTCCTCTGGGGGATGAACCCATTAGAAGACGGGCTGGGAATATCTATCTTGGGAGGAAACTCCTGAGGTCGATATGATCCGTTTTACTCTGCCTCTCCTTCTGTTCCTTCTCTCGGGCTGCGCGGGGCTTCAGTTGACCCTGAAGAATGCCAGTGTGCAGAAGCCTAGCAACGTGGCCCTGTATTTTTCAGTGGAGACCAAAAACAATCTCCCGGTTCCGGGGCTTGATGCGGATATGTTCCACATCTATGAAGATGGACAGCTCATCTCCCCCTACGAAAGCAAGCAGACCATTCTTAATCCCGAAGTCTCGGTGGCGCATTTCACCGTGCTCCTGATGGACCTCTCTGGGAGCATCACAGAAAGTGGGACACTTCCCTCTCTAATCGAAGCGGCCTCGCTTTTCGCGGATCGGATCACCAAAAATCAGCAGATCGCGGTTTATGGCTTTGATGGGGGAGCCAAGCTGATTCCTGTGGTTGCTCCCACCAGTGACGCAGCCGTCGTTCGTAAGGGGCTCAAGGCTTTGGAAAATTACAAGGTCCGTGACCCATCCACCAATCTGAACGGTGCTGTGGTGGAGGCTGTTCATGTGCTGCAAGGACTTATGGATCATGCCAAGCAGCCGATGCGCTTCGGCACCTTGGTCCTCTTTACCGATGGAACCGATCGAGCACACCGGGTGAGCGATGCGGATATGTTTGAGACTCTGCACAATGCGGATCTCAATGTCTTCGCCATCGGCATGGGCGGAGAAATTTCCCCACGGGAATTGCAGCGTCTCAGCACGGTGGGCTATTTGCAGGCTGATGATCTGGAGCAGATCGGTTTTGCCTTTGACGACGTGGCGGAATTGATTGAGGAAACCTCCCGTAAGTTTTATCTGCTTTCCTATTGTAGCCCTTCTCGCGCCGGGCATCACACGCTGGAGATCGAGGCCTTTGATGAGAAACTGTCTGGACGTCTGGAACACGAATTTGATGCCACTGGGTTTGGGCCTGGTTGTGATCCTGGACAGAAGCCGACATTCAAGGCCGCTCGTGTCACCACAGGAAAGTTTGCGAAGTCTGAAAAGTCAGGAGACCTCTCCACTGCAACGGCCTCGACCAAAAAATCGGCTAGCCTGAATGAATAGCGATTATCTTAACGGGCGTAGTTGGAAGGGATAGAGTCCGCCCAAGATCTTGCGATTACAAGGCTTCCGGTCGAATCGATTCGGTCAAATGCTCCAACGTTAAAAGAGGCTCGCTTTGTTGTTAGATTCGTCTTATTTGCCCTCATAGCTCAGTTGGATGTCTGTTTCGCGGCCCCCGTGCGCCTCCCCTGTCCCGTCCGGCTGCGCCACCGTGATGCTTCGTCGTCGTCGCTCGCCAGGGCCTCCGGCCATGGCTCGTTCCTGTTCCTCGCCTGACGTCGGCTCGCACGTCCGTGCCTGCGGGGCTTCGCGCGGGCTGCGTTCCACGCAGTTGCCTTGGCGTTCCCCAGAAGGCCGCTGCTTTGTTGTTAGATTTGGGCTGTTGCCCTCATAGCTCAGTTGGATTAGAGCAGCTGCCTTCTAAGTAGCAGGTCACAGGTTCGATCCCTGTTGGGGGTATTTTGTTTATCTGTGTAACTCGTTGGTGTATAATGAGTTACAAAATT
>DATIQS010000014.1:0-1587 GCA_035470605.1 Fibrobacteraceae bacterium | reverse complement strand
ACCTGACATGGCGTTCTTCGGTGAAGGTCTATACCGATATCGCCAATCGAGCCTACCCGGTGGACCCGGTAGAGACATCCTATGAACCATACAACGGGATCGCGTTCAATGTGCAGTCCCTAGATCAGGATTCCTCCCGCCGCACTTGGGATTATCTCACTGCGATCACCCGCTACCGTCCCTGGGACAACACGGGAATCTGCGCGGGTTTGGATTATTTGCGATTCGGCCCCTCCTATCGGAACCCCCTGGCCTTCCGTGGAGATCAAAGCAACTACCGCCCCTGGCTCGACACAGCCCATTCCACCATGCGCATTTCTCAAACGGCACCCATGCTTTTTGTTGGATTTGATATGGAATTGAACTGGGTGCGCTACGAGCAATACACAGGGAAACTAGCCCACAGCAAGGATCTGGACAAATATTTTCATACGCATCGTCTAGAATTCAATTTGCCCATGCATAGCCAAGTTGCCGTTCAAGAAACAGAAATCTATGGAAGCACCGTCGAGGCCGCTGGTTCCAATCCAAATCTCGACGCGGATTCCTCGGGACGCAGCCTGGAATGGCTTTATGTGATGCCCTTTCTCCCCTACTATTTTGCGAGTCACTACAATGGCGATCGGGACAACGGAGTCATAAGCATTGACGGCTCCTTCGGCGGAATCCCGCACTGGACGTTCTACGGCGAGCTTCTGCTGGATGATTCCAAATCCCCCCTGTCTCTTTTCGACGATTCCTGGTGGGGAAACAAATGGGCGTTTTCCGGTGGTTGGTCCTGGGTCGCACAGCACGGTCCCTGGCACTGGGAATGGCGCGCGGAATATACTCGAATTGAACCCTGGGTTTACACGCATGACCAAGGCGCGGCTTATAGCTACACTCACTACGGCCAATGTCTCGGTTCTGATTTAGGGCCCAACAGCCAAGAACTCTACACCCACGCGCAAATCGCCCGCGGACAAGCGTCTCTTCGATTATCGCTCTCCTCTGTCGCGAAAGATACCTCACGTAGCGGAAACATCAACAGCATCCACGACTACGATCTCGATGGAACGACACGGGATTATCTGAATCCAGAAACCACCATCCGCTACAAAGAAATTGGGTTAGAAATTTCGTACGCGCCCTGGAACTTTCTGTGGTTCCGCTTGGTGGGATATCGCTATTCCGGTGACTATGACGGCTGGCGTGGCGAAAGCGCGATTGGCGTAACGTGGTAATTGGAAGGGATCATGCATACACCTGACCGAATTTCTTCTCCCCTGCCTCCAGATGTCCCTCCCTTACGCGTGGTTGCCTGGGAAACGACGCGACGTTGCGCCCTTGCCTGCAAACACTGCCGCGGTGCCGCACGCGATGAGCATTATGAGGGAGAACTGTCTACGGAAGAGGGGTTCCTCCTTCTGGAAAATCTCGCTCAATTCAGCCGCCCTGTTTTGATTCTAACCGGAGGCGAACCGATGTTCCGGGAAGACATCTACGATTTAGCTCGGCATGGCACCGATCTAGGAATGCGCGTGGTCATGGCACCCTGTGGGCATCAGCTCAATGAAGCGACGGCACACAAACTTCTAGAGAGCGGTG
>DATIQS010000013.1:0-1800 GCA_035470605.1 Fibrobacteraceae bacterium | reverse complement strand
CCAAATCAGCCAGCGCCGCCAGTTTCTGCGCAGGTAGAACCACTCCGGCGCGCTCCTGGCTTTCCAGGGTCTGGACATGCGCGTGCAACACACCCGTATGCAGAATCTGCAACTCCAGATTGTGACGTGCTGCCTGAATTCCAAGATGCAATAGACCGAAACGCAGGCCCAAGGCGTTGCGGGTATTCGCGCTCTCCAGTTGGGCTACATCCAAAGAAAACTTTTGCGCCTCCTCGCGGCGGGTTTGGGCAAAACCGGTGAACACCGCATAACTGGCAGTCACCCCCAGTTCAGCGCGGTCGTGGTCGCCCATGTCGCGGTCCACCACCATGGTTTGCCCGGTCGCCAGCGGGATTTCTAGATGCAACTTGGGTACGGCGCTGTTCAGTTGATAGCTGGCCGAAGCATCGAGCCGGGGAAGCTTTGCCGCTTGAGCCGCATCCAGTGACGCCTGTTGTGAGGCGCGCTTTGCCTCCGCGGATTGCAAGGCAGGGTGATTCGCTAGCAGATGTACCCAGGCGGGACTCAACGCATCCAGGCAAGGGGATTGAGCGCTAGCCGTTCCTGCCAGAAGGATACTCGACACGATCCATGCAAAAAAAGAATAGGTTCTTTTCATGTTTGCGCCCCTATCTCTGCTTATCCTTTTTTCAAAATTCCCGCAAGAACCAGATCAGCAATCTTTTGGGAACGGTCCGCATAAAAATCACCCTGCAATACGCTTTCCAGGCCCATTTCCTTTAGCACACGTCCATAAATCGGCCGCAAAATAAATGTTCCCCAAGCCATGGACATGACGCTAATCATCATATGAGGGAGTGAAAATGTTTGCGCTGTTCCATTTTCCATGGCGTTGCGGTAGCAGGAACTAACCTGGACAAAAGCCTTCTGAAATAACTGGTCCGCATTGTTCAACAGAACATCCAGGCAAGTACCGCCATCGGCCAATTCGCGCAGGACCATCCCCACCAGGTCTGGATTCTCTTGTAATGTGCCAATCAGCATGTCTACAAGCCGTCGCACGGCCATTTCCAGCTCCAGGCCCTTCGGGGCGTCCTCGGAAAAAATCTCCAGCAAGCGCTCTGGCAACAGTAACACAGATTGCAACGCCGCATCGTAGAGATTCTCCTTATCTCGAAAATGATAATGCAACAGAGCCTTGTTGATACCAGCCCGATCGGCGATTTCCTGCATACGGGCGCCGCGCAAGCCATTTTCTATGAATTCTTGACGTGCGGCCTGGAGAATTTTTTCTCGTGTGTTTTGTTCTTCCGTCATATTAACCATTTGGTTTAACCATATGGTTAATTTAAGACTTTATAAAAAAAAGTCAACCTAGCCTCTGCGGCGTCCATCAACCTAGGTCCCGCAGCTGGGTTTCACTTCGTTCGCTGTGGTCTGTTCACGGGAGAACTTGCACCTCCTAGACTGCGCCGTGCCGGGCGCACCCAAAAAAGGCCGCCCCCTATGGAGACAGCCCTTAAAAAAGCCTGTAACAATTATTCTTTCTTCTGGGCTTCGCAGCCTTGGCTCGCCATATAATTGTAGTAGGCCCAGCGGCATTCGATATTCTTCTGCAACTGATCCGCCAGAGAATTGGCAACCTCCGGCTTGGACTGCAAAAGCTGACGATAACGATTCTCGGTGAAAATGTAGTCCTTCACCGGAATGCTCGGCGCCTTGCTGTCGATGGTCAATGGGTTCTTGCCTTCAGCGTTCAGCGCAGGATTATAGCGGAGCAGAGTCCAATAACCGGACTTCACCGCCATGTCCTGATGTCTCAACTGAGTAGCCATATCA
>DATIQS010000012.1:0-1831 GCA_035470605.1 Fibrobacteraceae bacterium | reverse complement strand
TGCGGAGCAGTGCGTTCCATCGGCTTGTCCAAACCAAGTCCCAAAACAGTATCGAAATCGCGTACCAAGGCCGACTTTTCATAATCCGGCAAATTTTCCTTAAGCATCAGATTTAGAATGCCCAACGCCTTGGAGGTGTTTAAGTCGTCTCCTACGGCCTCTCGAAATTTAGCCTGCCATTCTTTGGCTTTTGCCGAACCAATGGAACCACCAGCCCCCAGGAGCGGGTCGGTTTTTTTCCGCAGGCTTTTCAGGGATTCACGAGCATTGTCCAGTGCTTCAAAAGAAAAATTCAGGTAATTGCGATAATGGCTGGTCAACGCGAAAAGACGGTAATCCATGGGATGATAGCCTTTGCGGACCAAAACATCCAACGTCAAAAACTCCCCGGAGGACTTTGACATTTTGGCACTGTCCCCCAAGCGCAGGAACTCACCATGCATCCAAAAACGAGCAAAGGGTTGGCCCGTGGCACATTCGCTCTGGGCGATCTCGTTCGTGTGATGCACCCGGATATGGTCCGATCCACCACAATGGATATCCAGTGTGGGACCGAGGTGCTTCATCGCCATTGCGGAGCATTCAATATGCCAACCAGGGAAACCAACGCCCCAAGGCGAAGGCCATTCCATGGCGCGTTTCTTATCGGTCGGGGAAAATTTCCACAAAGCAAAATCAGTGGGATTGCGCTTTTCGCCCATATCGATCCGCACGCCATCACGCAGGCCCTGAATGTCCAGTCTGGCAAAATCAGCATAACGAGGGAATTTGCCAGAGTCGAAATAAATCCCGTCGGAAGTGCGGTAGGTGAACCCCTTTTCTTCCAAAATTTTCACCAGATCAATCTGCTCTTGGATGTGATCTGTGGCCTTACACCAAAGAGACGGCTCCAGAATGTTCAACCGACGGATATCCGCAAAAAATGCTTGAGTATAGAAATCGGCAACCTCCCAAACCGTTTTACCAGTCCGGGCAGCGCCCTTCTCCATTTTGTCCTCGCCAGAATCTTCATCACTGGTGAGATGCCCCACATCGGTGATGTTGACCACATGCTTTACCGTATAACCATGATAAAGCAATGTACGGCGCAGTACATCTTCGAAGATATAAGTGCGTAAATTGCCAATGTGGGCATAATGATAAACGGTAGGGCCACAACAATAGATGCGTACCGCAGGCACACCTTCGGGCAAGGAAAAAGGTTCGACTGAACGAGATGCCGTGTTATAAAAACGCAACTGAGACATTTCGAGGAATTTAGAAAAATTGGGGCTTTGAAATGTCTCGGACCAGGAATCCGACGCAAACATCACAAGGAGAAAAGACGACGTTAAATCGGTTCTCAATCAACGATTAAATAAGCGGCCAATCCCTTTTGAAATTTTTCCCAAAAAATTGTCTCCCTCTCCCCCACTTCGGGCTGGATTCCGATTCGCATACTCGGGCTGAGAAGAGCGATGGTGCGGCTTGTGCCGTTTGTGCTTTTGCTGCTGCCCAGCATGAGTCTGACGTCCTCCCTGGCCAGTACGTTGCGCACCAAACCACTGGTCTCGAGGATCATGGTTGTCATGACGGATTTCCGTCTGACTGTTTCGGGACATCACCCGTTTAGAAGAGCCCTGAGACGCATTCGGATGCTGCGAATTTTCATTGGTCACATTACCGCTCCGAACCGGTTGTCGATTCCGCCGGGATTGCCGATGTTGCGGGCGAGCCATTCCTTCCGCGTTTTCCAGACTTTCAGCCGGAGACGCGGTGGGTACAGGAAGATCCTCGGGAAGCGCTCGAACAGGCAAATTGCAGCGCAGGAGTCGTTCAATCTGCTTCAGCT
>DATIQS010000011.1:0-2675 GCA_035470605.1 Fibrobacteraceae bacterium | reverse complement strand
GGCATATCAGGACGGAGATATCATCAAAACAGACAAATCCGTCCTCAACCTACTCCAAGTAGGCCTTCCTCATAGAGGACAGCACCCCACTAAGCGGCACAGCCGCAAGTGGTTGCTCAGCCGGTCGTTTTGCCTGTTTTTGGGGGATTGCATCAATCTCGCTCGAAATGGTCTCAAAGCTAATTTTTAGAGGTGCCCATTATTAAGACAGGTAAGGCTAGAGCTATGCGTTTTCCCACCTTGGTGGCCCTTTGGCGTGAGCTGAATTGGCAACCAGGGGACTTCTGGAGTATGTGCCGGAGGAACTCCTTCCTTGGATCGATTTTCATAACAGGGTATCTCATAAATTCTATCAGAAAATTCCCCGGCAAAAGAAGGGATGTCCTTTGAAGCTGCGGCGCGAGTATCCAAACGAATTACACAACGTAAAGACGTCTGTCTGTGGACGCTTTTTGCTCGGATGATGTCATATTTAGAGAGCCTCACAATGAAATGGACAGACATTCCAGAGAATTCCGTTTGTAATCGAATAAAACGATGTCGGAAAGAGGCGCTTTCCCAAACAAATTTGTTCGGAGTATTATATTGTCGCCATTGGAGAACTTTGTGATTTTTTCCCGTCGTTTTTTGTCGATACTCATTCTAGCTGGAGCCGTTTGGGGTACTCAGTCCTCCAGTGTTTTGCAGCCGAACATCGCTGTGATTGACTTCACGGGAGACCAAACCGTGACTGCGGACCAATTGTCGTTTATCACTGGTACCATGGCTTCAGAATTGGTTTCCACCAACGTGTTTACTGTTTTGGATCGCGGGCGTATGGATTATATCCTTGAGGAGCAAGGCTTTCAGCAAAGTGGGGCTTGTAATTCCCAGGAATGTCGCGTACAAATTGGTCAATTGCTTGGTGTTGATTTTTTGGTCTCTGGTACTTTGGTGAAGTTTGGCCCTGCCTATATGATGCGGGTAGACTATCTGGATGTGCAGACCGGTCAGATTCTCCAGTCGGTCAACCTTCAAAAGGAAGGGGAGCTATATCAAATCGTAAAAGGGCTCTGCCATGATGGCGTACAAATGCTGGTGAATTCCTTAGACTCGCACTCCGGCCATCAGATATCAGCAGATGCTTTGCCTAAAGTCGAAAATCGTCCAATGTCTTTTAAACGTAAGGTGGCCTTGGCGTTGTGGGGGACGAGCCTTGCTGCTGCTGGTGTGGGGGGCTACTTCAATTATAGGGGCGTCGGGTATCGGGAAGACTATCAAAACACCAAAGACACATCGGAAGTCCGTGATTACGCATCAAAAATGGATGATATGGAGCGCGATCGTAACGTGAGTTATGGAATATCGATCGGGACTGCTTTGGTGGGATTGGTCCTATGGTTTCTTCCAGAGGGAAAATGACACATTCGAGAAGAATTCTGTTTCTTGCATTGACGCTCCTGATCCCTGGGTTCTCCCTTTTCGGTTGCTCTGACTTGAACAATGATCCAGATTCTCAGATCGCGGCTATTTTGTCAGAAGAGTTTTCTTCCATGGATGCATCCTCTTCGCAAAGCGATTCATCTTCCTGTGCGGGTTTGAGTTCGTCGTCATCGCTTCCGTTATCATCCTCATTGGGGGGGGCTTCTTCTTCTGAAGCCTTTTCCTCGCAGTCCTCTTCGTCTATTTCTTTTTCCTCATCCATCGGCTCGTCGTCATCGCTTCTGCTATCGTCCTCATTGGGGGCGATGTCTTCTTCTACTGAATTTTCTTCTGGACAAAATTCCTCCTCTTCTTTAGCGCTTTCCTTCGACGCGATTTCATCGATTAGCTTTTCTTCTAGTTCTATTTCGTCGAATGCCGTCTCTTCTAGTCTACTTTCATCGAGTGTATACTCCTCTTCTAGTAGTAAGCCTTCCTCCAGTTCGAACGGTGCCCCAAATTTGGAAAATTCCAGTTTTGCCGTTATGGAGAATACCACCATTGGCACGGTGATCGGGACGCTTTCCGCTACAGACGATGCTGGGACGGTGTTCACTTGGTCCATTCAAAGCGCGAGTAGTGCGAGCTATCCGTTCATATTGGATCCCTCTACTGGAGAAATCACGATCAGCGACTCGGTCAACTACGAGGAGGAAAGCACTTACACCTTCCTCGTCCAGGTCGCAGACAATGGCGTTCCGGTGAAAACAGACATGGCCTATCTCTATATTTCCATCTTGGATACCAACGAAGCACCGGTCCTAGCCTCAGATTCGGACACGACATACCTGGGAGCAGAGGTTTCCATTGGCTATGTCATTGATACTTTGTATGCCAAAGACCCTGAAGGGAACAGTGTAAGCTATAGCTTCGCCTCAGGAAATGAGGAAAACTACTTCGAAATCGGCTCCAGCAAAGGAATTGTGACGCTCTCTGCAACACCGGCGGCAGGGGTTTACAACTTGGTTGTCGCCGCATCGGACGGCCTGTTGTCCGCAACCAGCACGGTGACCGTTTCCGTTTCCAGCCAGCTATATACGGATAAAGGGACCTTTAGCGATTCACGCGACAATCTTGTCTATGCATGGGTGAACATTAATGGTCAGATCTGGATGCAGGAAAACTTGAACTATGACATCCTGGACGGCTCTGGAAGCTGGTGCTATCAAAACTCCGCAGAATACTGCAGCACGTATGGCCGTCTCTACACTTGG
>DATIQS010000010.1:0-3987 GCA_035470605.1 Fibrobacteraceae bacterium | reverse complement strand
AGCCTCACGTCTCTGCGCGGCTCCAGGGAGCCGTGATTACGGTTCGCTTTCCGTTTTGGTCGCCTCCTACTGCCACGCATCCCTCCTCCGAAAAATCGGACCGGAACATTTTACACCACAGCCCCATGTGGATTCCGCCACCGTCCTATTGACTCCGCTCCCGACTCCTCTTCCCGTTGAATCGGATTTTTTCGATTTCGTTCAAATTTGTTTTACACATAAAAGAAAATCCTTAACGAATTCCATCGTCGGACCCTGGAGCCGCTCCAGAATCAAGGAAGTTTTGGCCAAGCTCGAATGGCCCGAGCATACCCGTGCCGAGGAACTCTCTCCGCAACAATTTCTCATCTTTCGCCAGGCCTTAGCCTTGGCATCGGAGGACTGATGTCTGCCCTTTTTCGCGATTCTCGCTTGGAAAATCAAACCCACATGTCTTGGCGTTCCAGTCCAATCGTATGGTTGCTAGGGCTTCTGTTTCTCTTCCATCTCGTCCTCTTTTGGCCTGCCCATAATGCCACCCAAGGCTATCTGCAAAAAAACCAAGAATTCAAAGAAATCTGGAATTCCGGTGGAGCCATATCCCTTTCCAAGCAAGGAATCGAGCCGAACAAATCCGAAGAGGAATCGAGGCGTTTAGCCTTTCTCCGCGAATATGTCGATCAGAGCCCCTTCTATCAAATCTGGATGGTACCGCAATGGGCTAAAGTCTGGGCCTTTGCCACGAGCTGGCTCCTTCAACCAGGCTGGTTTTCTCTGGCTCTCCTTCTTTGGATGCTTCTCTATGCCGGGCCATGGTTGGAAGATATCTGGGGACGAATTTGGCCTATTCTCCTGGTGATTAGCTCCTCTATCCTCGCTTCCCTGGCATACGATTTTCTGGTAACCGAAGTTGCGGAAAATCATGCAGAGGTCCCTTTCTGTGGCATGATTCCAGGAGCCGCTCTAGCCGCAGGGGCCCTATTACGCCTCCACAAGAACAAAATTCCAATTCCCTGCTGGTGGAAAAAACAAATCCATTTTTGCTGGTCGGCAGTCACATTCGTTAGCATCTGGTTCTTGCTGGACTTCATCGCACAAGGTTTCATCAATCCACAGAACTACCGATGGGAATTGATTCTAGATCTGGCGGCAGGAGCTGGCGGTTTTGCCTTAGCGGGAATCATCCCTCAAAAAAAGCCTCAAAACGAGCCTCTAAGGTCCGCATCCATTGATCCAAAAATTCAGATTAGAAACCACCTTGAAGAGGGCTGGCGTTTGGCGAATTTGCTAGAAATGGAGTCGGCTCTCGGCGAAATCGGAATTGCGATTCGTATGCTATTACACGGCTCCCAACCGGATCGGCAACTCGTGGAAAATACCTTTACCCGCCTCCTTTCCGCAGAGATTCCCTTTTCCGTCAGCCAACAGCAATGGTATGAATGGGGAGTTTCTCTTGCGGAGGCAAACTTCCCCGATTTATCGGTACGGATCCTGGAACAATCAGCCCAGGTATCTGGAGCTATTGCAGAGCTGGCGCGCCCAGCCATTGTCCAAGCCGCAGAAATACGACTCCGCCACAATTTGAATCCTCGGGATTCCCTTGATTGGCTGGAACGGGTAATCCAAAACCGCGACGACGACCTGATGGGACATAAAGCGCTTCACCTACGAGAAGAAATCGCAGGGAAAACAAAATCGAACGCCTAATTTCAGAAAAAAATACGTTCAAACTTTGGAGCGAATCAGAGACTCTCGGGCAGGAACGCCCAACAGCTCGCTTTGATTTAAGCGGGTTTTCACATCGGAAGAAAACTTGAAAACCGGAACAGCACGAACACCGAGTTGCACAGGTTCACCTGTACGAGGATTCCGTGCGGGACGGGGTTTCCGATTTTTAATGGAGAAGGTGCCAAAACCGCGAATTTCAATACTGGATCCAGAAACAAGGCCTTCTGCCACCACCTCCAGAAACCCTTCCACCACAGAACGAATCTCAGCTTGCACATAACCCGTCGAACGGGCAATTTCTTGAATCAAATCTTGTTTGGTCACATTTTGCACCTCTCAAATATAGGTGAAGAAGAATTCACATCAAGCGAGAAAGAGAACGCCTTTTCTATTTTTCGGGGGTTCATCTTGGATAGGTAGTGAATAGAAGTGGAGAGTCTGTTAAAAATCCGGGGCAAACGCATCTGGCCCAATGTCACCCCCTCCCCCATGTCTGGGGTCACCGATCGCCCATTCCGTCAGGTCTTATGGGAATTGGCCGGAGGGCGCATTGGCATGAGCGTGACAGAATTTGTTTCTGTGAATGCACTACAGCGTTATACTGCACCCTTTTTCCGACAGATGCGCACCTTTCCAGGGGAATACCCGCTCTGTATCCAAATCTTTGGAGCTGAACCGGAAGCCATGGCCCATGGAGCCATCCAGATGGTCGAGGCTGGAGCAGACTTCGTTGAGATCAACGCGGGCTGTCCTATGCAAAAGGTGATCGGCAAAGGAGGCGGTTCCTCCCTATTACGCGACCTTCCACGCCTCCAGCACATTCTTCAAGCCGTCCGAAAAGCCATCGATGTTCCTCTATTCTTGAAAGTACGCCTCGGGTGGGACGAAAAGAGCATCAATGTGCTGGAAACCCTCCATCTGGCCGAAAATGAGGGCGTAGAACTATTCACCATCCATGGACGAACCCGTGTGCAAGGATACAAAGGTCTCGCAGACTGGGATCTAATTGCAGCCACAGCCGCAAAAGCCAAAATTCCTGTGATGGGAAACGGGGATATTCATTCCGCCCAGGAAGCTCAATCCCGGTTACTCGAAATTCCACAACTTGCAGGTGTCGGCGTTGGCAGAGCCCTCATGCACAACCCCTTCCTTATGGGACAGGTGGCAGATCTCTGGGAAGGGAAACCCATACGCGAACCCACGGGCCTGGAACAACTGGCCATGCTACAACGTTATGCGCAACTTTTAGAAGCAGATGGATTTTCTCCAACAGGAGTGTTGGGGCGATTAAAACAAATGATGGCTCGATTGACAAGATGCCTCGAACCCGATGCTTCGGATTTCCGACTGGAGTTGCTGCATACCCTGGACCTGGATCGCTACATGGACCGACTCGCCCTTTTCTATGAAACCGAATACAAACCACAAGGTTACCGTTTTATTCCGGGGCGGATTGAGAGCCTTAACGGGAAGCACTCTATTGAAATGGAATATGGCCGCCAGTTCAGGGGGTAATCGCGGTTATCCCTGCACCCAACGGGCCAACACCGATTCAAATTGATCGATTTTAAAAGGCTTGGCGATATAATCATCCATCCCCGCCTCCAAACAGGATTCACGGGATCCCTTAAGCGCCTCGGCGGTGACCCCAATAATGGGAATCACGGAATTGGACCGAGCCACCGTATTAAGACTACTCTTCCAGGTACGAATTTCCTGTGTAGCAGAAAAGCCATCCAACACAGGCATCTGGCAATCCATGAGCACCAGAGAGAACTCGGTCTGAGAAAGCCTGTCCAATGCCTCTTTGCCATTCTGCGCTTCTTCTGTCAGAAATCCCATTCCCCCCAGCAATCGCACGGAGAGTTTCAAATTCAAGGGATTATCCTCCACAACCAATACCAATTTGCCTGCCCCCAGCACCTCCAAATCTTTATGCTCGGTCTTGATCACAGGCAATTTACGGGTCGGCTGAAAAACGCCCAACGCCAATTCAAATTCAAAGCAACTCCCCACACCAACAGAACTCTGCAAAAGGAGTTCAGAACCCATCAATTTTAAAAGATTGCGGGAGATCGCGAGCCCCAGCCCCGTGCCACCAAAACGCCTGGTAATGGAGGTTTCTGCCTGAGCGAAGCGTTCGAAAATTCGAGCCTGAGCCGCAGAGTCCATCCCAATACCAGTATCGGTCACACGAAAACGCAAACGAACCACATTTCCCTCACGAGCTCCGAACTCGACATCCAGGGAAGCACTCCCCTTTTCCGTGAATTTAACTGC
>DATIQS010000009.1:0-6827 GCA_035470605.1 Fibrobacteraceae bacterium | reverse complement strand
GGAGCGTCCAATAATACGCCCCGGCAAGAATCGCTTATAGGCTTCCTGGGTTGCCAACCAGCCAGCATGAGGGCCCCCATTGCCTAAAGGAAGGCCAAAACGTTGCGTGCTACCTAGTGCAGCATTGGCGCCCATGGTCCCCGGTGATTTGAGAATGGAACATCCCAGCAAATCCGTCGCCACCGCCACTTGAATTCCAGACTCTTGCAAACGAGCGATGGACTCAGATAGGTCTCGCATCTTGCCTTCCCCATCGGGATTCTGCACGAGAACGCCGTAAAGGCCTGGGACATCCGTCGGCATTTCACGAATGCAGGGAAATTCACGAACCTCAATGCCTAGCCACTTGGCGCGGGTCCGGATCACCGCAACAGTCTGCGGGAAGACATGTCCCACGACGCCAAATACACTCGCCTCCTTGCGTTCCGCCTTGCGGAAGGCCCGAAACATCGCCATTACTTCCGCCGCTGCGGTCGCTTCATCTAATAGGGAAGCCCCGGCAATGGGTAACCCCGCTAATTCCGCAACCACCGTCTGGAAATAAAAAAGCATTTCCAAACGGCCCTGACTCACCTCTGCCTGATACGGTGTATATGCGGTGTACCAGCCAGGATTTTCCAGGATACAACGCTGCACCACCGGAGGCATCACAGTGCCAGAATACCCCATACCAATAAAATTCCGGAAACGTCCATTTTGCTCTGCCAACCCCTGTAGTTCCTCCAAAAGTTCTGCTTCGTCCAATGGCTCCGGCAATCGCAATGTGGTAGACATCCGAATAGAGGCTGGAACCGTTTTTTGAGCAAGCTCCTCCAGGGAAGAAAGCCCCATTTGTGCAAGCATGGCGTTCTGTTGCACAGTATTAGGACCGATATGACGTTCAGAGAAAAGACGGGATGACATAGGACTCCTTTGAAGGCATAAATGTAGCCATAAACCTAAATCCAGCAGTTGACTGGACCAACGCACCCACAATAGTTTCTCAACGTTTCGTTTTAGACTTTGCACGTCCCGGCACGGGTTTCGCATTGCAGACGTCGTGGTGGATGCCGCACAACGTGTCTACGTTCAGCCCGTGATGACGCGAAAAACATGCCATGTTGTAACTTTCCATTTTGCATTTTCCACTCGACTTTGCGACCCTTGCTACATTTCAAACATGACTGAATCCAACCGCGTGACAAGCCCCCGACAAATGGGGGACGATGCTCGAGAAGAGCGAAACCTGCGCCCCATCTCTCTGAAGGAATTCACCGGACAGGAAACCTTGAAGGACAGCCTTTCTATCGCTATCGAGGCCGCCCGGCAACGACAGGAACCGATCGACCACTGTCTTCTCGCAGGGCCTCCTGGCCTTGGAAAAACCACGCTGGCTGGAATCATTGCTCGGGAGATGGATGTGCAAGTACACATCACCTCTGGTCCTGTTCTAGAGCGCCCGTCGGATCTCGCGGGATTGCTCACGTCTCTACAGGAACGCGATGTGTTGTTTATTGACGAAATTCACCGTCTGAGTCGCGTCGTGGAGGAATATCTCTATTCCGCTATGGAGGATTTTCGCCTAGACATCATGCTAGATTCTGGCCCCGGGGCACGCAGCGTCAACCTTCCTCTCAAACCCTTTACTCTGGTTGGTGCAACAACTCGAGCAGGAATGCTGACCTCTCCTCTACGGGCGCGGTTTGGCTTGCAATATCGCCTAGAATTGTATACTACGGCAGAAATCAGCCACATTCTTCATCGTTCCGCACAAATTCTAGGCATTCAGTTGCTGCCGGATGCCGCGACATTGCTTGCCGATCGATGCCGAGGCACTCCGCGTATTGCGAACCGTGTTCTGCGGCGCTGCCGAGATGTCGCTCAAGTACGAGGGACTGGAGTAATCGACCCAGAGGCTGCCCAACGGACGCTGGATATGCTAGGCATCGATGCCGATGGATTAGATCCCATGGACCGGCGTATTTTGCTCACCATTATCGAAAAATTTGATGGAGGGCCTGTAGGCTTGAGCACCATCGGCGCCGCCATCGGTGAAGAGGCAGAAACGATCGAAGAAGTTTACGAGCCCTACTTGATCCAACAAGGATTTTTGTCTCGCACCCAACGAGGCCGAATCGCCACGTTGGGGGCCTATCGCAAATTTCAGAAGGCGCCCCCGTTCCAGACAGACTTGCAGGCGGAACTTCCGCTGTAACTTTCAGACCGTCGGTCAGCGCAAGGTAAACCGCAAGCTCTGCGAATAGCCACGCTGCTCCATCCGCACCACATAGACACCATGGGTGGAAAGACCAAGAGCCACGGTATATGTTCCTGTACACATCACACCAGAAACCAGGGTACGAACCCGATGCCCTAGAAGATCAAACACATCGATGCGCCCAACTCCATCCCGAGGAACCGTAAAGGAGAGGCTCCCTCCTGATACGGACATAGAAAGTCCACTCGCCCCGTTGGAGGATGGAAGAATGGGAACCCAACCATTGAAAACGATGCTGCTGATCGCAATGGAACCAGAAACCGTTGAGGATTCGTCATTAGAACCATGGGTTAACTCCCATTTGACGCCGGTGGTCTTAGCCATATTGATATCACGAGTCAACCCTTGAGCATCAGCCCAGCTTGGCTGAGAGAGATCAGAAATCTGATAGGTCACCGTTTTCCAACTGGAGGACTCAACCAAGGTATCCCCATATTCCGCCCCGTCGCCCGTCAGCCCCACCTGGGTAAGACTCATCCGAATGGCTCCTGTTGCCCGATAGGTGATTTCGATGCTTGTCACGTCACTCAAATCCTCGGAAAGGCCATCGGCATTGAATTGAAGCATTAAACCAACATAGGGATAAGGAGAAACATTCGGTCCCTTGACCATAGTCGCCTGGGCTGCAGTAACCCCAGAAACCGTTGTGATGGGAGATTCTTCTGGTTCAGGATCCACCGATGAGCCCATATCGTAGTCATCCACATAGGTGGTCCAGTAGGTAAACCCACTCACAGAACCATCGTCAGAGACGGAACTGGATTCCTCCTCTGCAGAAGACCCCATGGAAGAGGAGGACTGAGCAGAAGAGGAGGAGACGTTGCTGGAGGAGGAGATCACAGAGGAAGAGACCGTAACATCCATTTGTGTGCCAGGATTATCCAGAGAAAGGTTGGGGAAAAATCCAGCTAGCATTAATCCAGTCAACACCTGTAGGGTTGCAGAAAAATATTTTTCCGTCGTGGAGATGCCCAGCTTCATCATGGTGGCCCAACCCTTGTCCAGATAGGTCTGATTGTCGGCGTCGGCACTAGTCGCAACGGCAGAAAGCATCCCGCCAAAAAAGGCACTGGTCTTATAAGAACCCAGGTACTCCCCAGTACTCCAGTTATAGCCGCTCTTGATCATCGTCGCGGTAATGTTGTCCTTCATCCAGTCGCCCATGTCGTCGTTCATGGAACTCGCCTGGGAATGCCCATACCAAAGGTAAGCCCATGCAAGGCGCCAAGGAGTACGCACAGCATCGAAATAAAACACATAAGAGGTATTGTAGGTACTATTCGTATAGGTAGGCGTTCCACTGGTAGTGCACCAATCAGTCCACAAGCCAGTGCTACTATTCTGGTTCGAGGAAAGTAGAGAGTAATTCGCGGACTTCACACTCGACCAAGTGGAGCTATAGGAACTCTCCACCGAAGCAAACAAATCAAAAGCAGCCGGGGAGACATAACTTGGATTTTTTCGGTCATCCCATTGGTCACCGGGCTTGAGGAGATTGGAACCGTCGAGTTCATAGCTACGGATGCTAGCGATGAGCGTTTTTGCGGCCGTCAGGTAGCTACTGTTCCCAAACTGATAATACGCCATAACTAGAGCCACGGCAGCGTCCAAATCAGCATCGGTTGCAGCCCCTGAGTCAGTTATGGACGAAAAACCTGAAATTTTCCAGTTCATCAGACCATTGCTATTTTCCCACTTCTGGTAGTAGGCCCACAGCTTATCGAATTGGCTCTGGTAACTCGTGTCGTCATTGCTGAAATAGACCATGAGCAACATGCCATAACCGATCCCTTCGGATACGGTATAGGCGTCATCTGGAGTATCGAATTTAATACGCGCGTAGCTGCCGCTCTCCTCATAATTGTTGTCCATCCAGCGCAGAAACTTTTTCTTCAGGCTATCCGCAGCCGCGTTGGCGTCGGAAACCTGACTGCCTCGGCCACTATAATCGGTCTGGCAGGGATAACCACATTTCACAGATGCCGATGCGAAGGAGACGAATAGGGAGAGAAGGAGCAAAAAGCGATACATCGAGTTCCTTTGGTTGGACTTTTCCGTTTATATCTAATCCCTTTTCCAAGAAAAGGAATTCAGAACGGCTGCGTTTTTACAAAAAGAAACAGGGAAAGTGCTCCCTATTACAGGAAAAGCCGAATCAAAACCAACGTGAAATAGTAAACGCCTCATCAGTGGAACCATAGGCTTGATCTACCGCCACATCCACGGCGACCTCCCAATCATATAGGAAACGGGCATATTCTGGAGAGCTTTGCATGGGAGAAACGAATGCACGGGTCCACGAAGGATCGATTCCCTCCCTCCATGGCCGGAATCTCCAAGCCACGCCAACCAACATTTTGCGCTCCACCATGTTACGCGACACATATTGGAGACGAAGTCCCCCCTTAAACCGTAGGAACTGCTGGAAGGTTTTTTCCCCGCCGATCTCCCCACCAAGCGCTTTGTCCGCCTCTGGATTCTGGTAAATTAGGATTCCCAATTGCCAGTCTGCAGGGCGCTCAAACCCCAGGCGATATCGGAATTCCGAAGGAGTCCAAAACCCAGCCGCTGAAAGTCCCAGCCAGCGCAAAGACACACCGAAACCAATATCCCGACGAGTCCAAAACTCATTCTCTCGATCCTCATCCAACAATTGGACCGTCTCCATAGATAGCCCTAAGCCCACGTCCCAAGATTGTACCCGATTCAGCAGATCGGACAAACTCAACCCTCCCGCAATCTGGAAATAGGAGCGATAACGAGTCTGCTGTTGAGAATTTTCGAGGAAATAGGGTTCTAAATCTGGATCAAAGCTATAAACAATCAAACTGTCTACAGGCTTCCAACGAGTTTCCGCGCTAACGACCTGAAAACCGGGCATGGAAAGGCTCAAATTTCCCAAATTTGAATTTTGGAACCCCACCCCAAGACAGCCTTCCCGCACAGAGCCTAGATCAGAAGGGAAATTGGGATGAGCAGGCTGAGGCAAAAATTCATCCCAACGGGAAGAGGCTATTGGGGAACCGAAACGCGTGATCGCCAAAACAGGAGAGACACTTAAAGCTAGGCAAATCCACATTAAATAGCGCATCACTTGTCCTCCCCATCCATTTGCTTCACGCCATCGAAGTGATAATCCACCTTCAGACTCCAACGGCCGGATTTATTCTGGTGTTCCAGGATTTCATGGGTATCCAAGTCCTTATATGTTCTAGGATCCTTACGCAGCGTTGCCGAAAACACGATATTGCGTCCGATTTCGACCTCCCCACCAAAAGAATAAAAGGCCTCCCGAATTTCTCCTAAACGCTTCATGTATCCAGCCCAACCACCATCGGCTACAAACGACAAAGGCAAGGGACGCCCCTGTAGATCCGCAAGCCGTAAACGTCCTCCCGCGAGACCATAGGTCGTATTCAAAACCGTCGCAAGTCCCAACGTGAGTTCTGGTTGCAAAATCGGATTTTTCGCCTGCACCGTGGAAGCGCAGTAAAGACCATAGGGGAACATGGCTCCCACCACCAAACCAATACGGACATACTGCCGATTCTGGTCGTCAATACTCCACTTGATGCCCGGAATCACTGGCGCTCTTTTCACACGACGGTCTTCGGGATCATATCCATCATCTCCGACCATACCATAGCAGTTCGATAGGGTGATTTCCAAACGATCAGAAAACCCAGACCAACGAAATCCAAGATATTGAGGATACAGGTCTGCTCGTTCCAATCCAGAAAAATCACCAGAAATAAAGCCACCATAGCTGGAACCATGATTCACAAAGCCATCCGGGACAAAAGCATACCCAGATGGGCCATACCAGCTCTGCCCAGCCCAGGCGAGAGAAAGGAAAAAAGGGACCGTCAAGATTCCGCAGAGAATTCGCTTCTGTTTCATTCAGCTACCTCAGACGCAAAGACAACCGCCCCAGTGAACAGCATCGCCCCCAAGGCCCCCCACAAAGAAATTCTCCGATCTACCTCCAAAACAGAAGCCGGGATCTCCAAAACTTCATCTGCGACCACATCAATCTGCAAAATCTTTTCTCCTTGAAAAGTCCGCAGGGCTAATTCATGACGTCCCTCGGGCAAATCCACGGCAATGCCTCCGCCCGCCTTGCCCAGATATTTTCCATCCACGAACACCTCCATAGGTTCACGCCCCGAATGCGCAATTTGAACACGCCCCGGTTTCCGCTCCAGAGTGTCTTCCAGACGGATCTCGTAGCCGGGCTTCATCTGAATTTTCTTTCGCAACGGAATAAACTTGTCTTTAGTAAAGCTGATTTCATATGTGCCAACGTCCAAGACCTGTTTGTGCACGGGTAACTCGCCTTGGAAGACCTTAGCTCCCGACTGATCAAAAATTTCCGCAGATACCCCTGTCTGAGCAGAAACCAAAGTCAAGTTCCCAGTTTGCCGCTGCATCGTCGAGGAAAGTCGGGTCATTTCACCGGGCTGGATAACCGCGTCCGAAGTCCATGGTTCATATCCATCCAACTGCAAACTGATGCTAAGGGGACCTGGTGTCACATTTTCCATCAATAGGGGAGAGCGACCGACCAAGG
>DATIQS010000008.1:0-3266 GCA_035470605.1 Fibrobacteraceae bacterium | reverse complement strand
AACGTATTTGCTGCTCACGTCCACTTCAGCCTGAGGATCAAGGAAGTTGACACCGATACCCACATAGGGGTAGTCGATAGCGTTTCCAAAAGTCATCACGGCACACAAAGAAGCGCCGCCACAACTGTCTGTGATGTACGTACCGATCCAATCATAGCTGGCAGAGTCTGTGGAGCTGAAAGGATTCGCAGGAACAACTATTGAATTCCCAGCATCACCAGAATCCGTATAGGAATACCAATAGCCATCATAAATACCGCCTTGCAATTGGCCAACGGCATCCGTCGCGTCCCAAACAACATCTTTTTTGGACGCGGCAGAGGATGATTGATCTTTTTCCACCGAACTCGAGGAGGCATTAGTCTCTGCGGAAAGCGATGATGATGCCGTCACAGAAGAGTTTAGAGCAACGGAAGAGCTTTGAGACAGCGAAGAGGATAACGATGCCGAGGAAGAAGACACCTCAACAGAAGAGGACGGAGCCAACGAAGACAATATCGAAACTGAGGAAGAAGAGGAAGAAAAAATGGAGCTTGCATTCTCTTCTAAATTCGAAGAGCTGGATAGAACATCTGCGCTAGGGCCTTTCTCAGACGAATTCCATGAGGCAATATCCTGACGATCGTTTGGATCCACCACATCCGAATGATCCGTACAGGAAAAGAAAAACAGCCCAGCAATCAACGATAAAAGAAGAGACAACAGACTCATTTTCCCTCCGGTAAGAACCATAATACGGCACCAATGATCAACGAGCCAATGGAAATTCCATAACTGGTGTTCCGATACAAATCGGCATCCTGGGTGTCATTATAGGCTGAGGTTGCAGCCGTTTTGTCCTCAATATCTACGGCATCCTTGTAATCGTCCTGAGAGGCATTTCCACGACTATTGAAATAAACACCGGCCCCAGCACCCGCCAAGGCGCAGCCCCACAAAGCAATCGCGACTTTACGCTTTGTGCTCAGATGATGCACAGGGGCATGAGGCAGTGCATCCGCAGGAACCTCTTTTTCTTGGACAGAGCTCACTGACACCGTTGTCTCCATTGGCGTCCCGCTCCCATCATGCATAGATTCTGACGGCTTGTTCAAAGCCGAAATCAATTGCGAGACCCCACTGGAACAAAGGGATTCAAAGACATCCCCAAGTTCACCTTTTTCTTGTAAATCCACGGTTTTTTTGATCTGCCCTGTGCCCACATCCAGGTATTCGATATGCATCGCATACTTGTTCCCGAATTTAACGATTGAACCCGATACCATATTATCCACGCCCAGGAGTTGCCCGATCTGAACATGGCATTGCTGAGAATTACAGATCCCGCTCTGCTGAAATCCCTGTTCATCCAGAATGAAGTCCATTTTCCCACGATCCAGGACAATAAATGCATCCGAAGTCACCAATTCCGAAGCCACCTTTCCTGTAATAAAGGAAAGCTGCTCTTTCGTAATCGTTTGGTCTCCTGTAAAATCCAAAATGGCGATATTAGGCTTTTGGGATGTAGAATCCAACGCATAAAGAGAAACAGAAATCAACATTTGAATCAAAATAAGCCGTTTGAGCATCAACGATTCTCCTTGCCGGAAAAGATAGTTTTCAAAAATAAAGGGATCAAAAAGAACCTTCGTCGATTGCTTAGCCCAAGTAACGGTCTGACTCTTGCCGAAATTCTAGATTGTGTGCCGTATGCACTTGGGCCCTATTTTCCTCTATTTCTCCATCGCCATGGCACTTTTCAGCTGTGACCGTTTCCAGGAACCAGGTACCCCTTTAGCCAAGGTAAGAAACCAAACATTGACCTTAGAAGAACTACAAGCAACGGGAATCACTCAACGCGATTCCGTAGAACAAGCCATTGCAGACTGGGTCAACAACGAAATTCTGTATCAGGAAGCCAAGTCACAAGGTTTGCTACAGGATTCCGGGGTACAAGCCTTATTGCGAGATGCTCAACGGAAAATTTTGCTGGATGCCTACCAACGCCGCGTTCTCCAAAATCTTAATGAACCCGAGGAAGGCGAGTTGGAAGCCTATTATGAAATGCACCGAAATGCGTTCCCACGCAAAGAAACCGAATTACGCTTCAGTCGTATTGTCTTTCCAAACTGGGATGCTGCCTATGAGGCCTATCGAAACCGCACAAGCAAGTCCTGGGGAGATCTACGTCAACGTTTTGATCCAGGAATTAAGGACACAAATGAAGCCTCATTGCCGTGGCAAGTCGTATCCTCCATTCCCTCTTGCATCGGAAATCTCTTGTCGTCCTTGACCGTAGGAGCGATTTCTTCACCCCAGCAGTGCGATGGGAGACCCATCATGGTCAAACTCCATGAAAAACGGGATGCTGGAGAGACTATGAATTTCGAAGAAGCCCGCGCATCCGTGCTGGAAATTGTCTCTGCGCAAAAACGTAGCGGAAAATTGGATTCCTTACTTCAGGAAGCCAAATCACGTCAACCAGTATTCACCTGGCCAGAAAACCTGCCCAAGCCTTGAGGAATTGATGAAAACAGCTCTGATTTCATTTTTTTTGTTGACCAGCCTGCTCTCTGCAGCGCCCGAATTAGCGGAATCCATTGTGGCCGTTGTCAATGGCAAGGTCATTCTACGCAGTGAACTCCTCGCCGCATTACAACAATCCCAATCAAACCCCTCATTCCTCAAGCTAGCACCAAAAGAACAACAGCTCCAGGTGCTCAACGCAATGATCGATGAAAAAGTCATCCTGGCCAGAGCGGAACAGGATTCCATTCTAATAAGCGACGCTGAGGTTCGTTCCCGGGTAGACGCGCACTTACAAATGCTAGCCTCTCGTCAACACATGGACATGAAAGCCCTAGAAAAAGCAATTCGCACTCAAGCAGGATTGACCATGTCCCAATATCGCGATCAGCTCAGTTCCCAGATCCATGATCAAATGCTCATGGCCCGCGTTCGCCAAAAACATATCGGCGAAATATCCCCAACCCGTGCCGAAGTGGAAGCTTTTTATCAGCAATACCGAGACTCTCTTCCCATGCAATATAACAGCATCCGAGTCAGTCATCTGCAACTAAAAATTGCCCCTGACGCACAAATTTTAGACTCTGTACGCACCTTGGCAGCCAATCTCATTGACAGCCTGGATCAAGGCATCGCCTGGGATATCTTAGCGGCTCGACATTCACAGGATTCAATGGCCGCCAAAGGAGGAGACCTGGGTTACTTTCGCAAAGGCCTCCTGGAGCCAGAATACGAAAGAGCCGCATGGAAACTGGACCTGG
>DATIQS010000007.1:0-5307 GCA_035470605.1 Fibrobacteraceae bacterium | reverse complement strand
AGAGCGCGCAAAGACGCCTCCTGGATCACCGGACCATCGGCGGTTGGATCGGAAAACGGCATGCCCAGTTCCAGCACGTCCACACCCGCGTCACAGGCGGTCTTCAAAATTCCCAGACTGGTGTCGTAGTCCGGGTCCCCGGCGGTGAGATAGGCGATCAACGCCTTTTCTTTCTTTTGTTTTAATTGAGCAAACGTTTGTGCGATACGGTTCATTTTTAATCTCTTGTTGATTCAATTAGGAGGCAAACAAAACGACAATGCCACCTCTACTTCTAGCCTTTAAGCTCGAACCGCTCCATGCAGTCCAAGGCGTGTGCCAGGTCTTTATCTCCGCGGCCGGAAAGGCAGACGAGAATGGAGTCGGTCTTGGGACGACAGGCGGCTTCGCGCATGGCGGCAGCCACCGCATGGGAACTTTCCAGCGCCGGGATAATTCCTTCCAAGCGGGCCAAAAGTTTGAACGCCTCCAGGGCCTCACGATCACTTGCATAACTGTACTGCACTCGCTTCAGGTCATGCAGCAGACAGTGTTCGGGTCCTACGCCCGGATAGTCGAGGCCTGCGGAAATGGAGAAGGCGTCGGCGACTTGGCCATATTCGTCTTGCAACATATAGCCCTTGGAGCCATGCAACACACCGACTTGGCCTTTGTTGATGGAGGCCGCATGGTAGGGCGTGTCGATTCCCTTGCCCGCCGCTTCCACACCCATAATCTCGCAGGTGTCGTCCAAAAAGGGATAAAAAAGGCCCATGGCGTTGGAGCCACCACCTACGCAAGCGACCAGCAGGTCGGGTAACTTGCCTTCGCGTTCCAGGAACTGCGCTCGGGCCTCGTCTCCGATCACCCTCTGGAAATCGCGCACCATAGTTGGGTAGGGATGCGGCCCCGCCACTGTGCCAATGACGTAGAAGGTATCTTCCACCGCCGCCGCCCAGTAGCGCATGGCCTCGTTCATCGCGTCCTTGAGCGTGGATGTTCCCGAAGTCACGGGCACCACCTCTGCGCCCAGCAATTTCATGCGTTGTACGTTGGGAGCCTGCCGACGGATATCCTCTGCACCTTGAAACACCTTGCAGTTCATGCCCATACGCGCGGCGATAGTCGCGGTGGCCACACCATGCTGGCCCGCGCCCGTTTCGGCGATCACGTTCTTTTTGCCCATGCGCTTGGCGAGGAGGCCTTGGCCGATGGTGTTGTTGATTTTATGCGCACCCGTATGCGCCTGGTCTTCGCGTTTCAGAAAAATTTTGGCGCCACCACAATGCTCCGTAAGGCGAGCGGCGAAATCCACTGCCGTGGGACGTCCCACATATTCCTTAAGCAACAGGCGGTATTCCGCCCAGAAGGCAGGGTCTTTGCGGGCTTCGTTGTACGCCTCCTCCAGCTCGATCAAGGCGGGCATCAGGGTCTCGCCGACATATTGCCCACCAAAGATTCCGAAATGGCCATGGGCGTCTGGATAGTTTCCAATGATTTTCGCGTTCATGAAAAAACGGCTCCTTGTTCTTTGCCTGGCGCGCAAGAGCGCACCTGTTGAATAATTTTATGGACCTTATCCAGGTCCTTACTGCCGGGCGAAGACTCCGCGCCCGAACTCAGGTCCACGGCGGAAGCGCCGCTGAGGCGGATGGCTTCGACCACATTTTCTGCATTGAGCCCACCAGCCAATATAAATGAACGTTTGTCTGCCAGAGGACGCGCCAAGGCCCAGTCCCAGCTGGCGCCATTGCCTCCAGGCAGCACTCCCCGGCTGGCCTCCACGAGCAAAGCATCGGCGTCCGCATACTGCAACGCCTCTTCCAGCAAAAGATCACCTGAACTGCGCAGTGCCTTGATCACCTTAAGCCCCGCACGCTGTAGCATCCGGACCGTCTCCGGTGTTTCATTGCCATGCAGTTGCACCATGGAAAGCTCCAGCCGCTTGGCCAGCAAAAGAATTTCTTCGCCTGGTGGATCCACAAAGACCCCGACCGTCGCCACCGAGGAGGGCAGAGCCAGACAAATGGATTTCGCCTGCTGTACAGAAACGTGACGCGGACTCGGAGGATAGAAAACCAGTCCAATGGCGTCAGCTCCCGCTTGGGCGCAGGCCAACGCCTCTTCCACACGGGTTAGGCCACAGATTTTTGTTTGCACCTTCATGGATGGTCCTGGGGGACAGTGCACATCTGTTGCAAAAGAGCAGCAGGATCTTTGGCCTTCACCAGGCTTTCACCCACCAAAAAGCAACGAATACCAACCGCCCAATTCGCAGCGATGTCTTCCGATCCAGAAATACCGCTAAGCGCCACAGGGATGATCCCTGTATTTTTGGCGATATAATGGGACAACTCCATGGCCACGCCGAGATCGGTGTTGAAGTTGCCCAGATCGCGGTTGTTGATACCGATCAAACGGGCCCCCGTGCGCCGGGCTCGCTCCAGGTCCTTGGCATTATGAACCTCCAGCAAAACATCCAAACCCAAATCCAGGGCAAGGCCTAACAATCGCACCATCTGTGTGTCATCCAAAATCCGCGCGATCAACAAGATGGCATCGGCTCCGGCCGCCACCGATTCATAGATCTGATAATCGTCGAGAATAAATTCTTTGCGTAGCACAGGTAAGTCAGTGGCATTGCGGGCACTCATCAAGTCATCTAAGTTGCCGCCAAAAAATTCAGCATCGGTGAGCACCGAAAGCGCCGCAGCGCCACCCAGTTCATAAGCGCGGGCGACGGTTGCCGGATCCAAATCAAGCGCCAAATCTCCTTTGGAAGGGGACCGCCGTTTGATTTCCGAAATGATCCGAATCCCCGGATGTTCCAGGCTCCGCAACAGGCCACGAAAGTCTTTACGCGCTTTTACATGAGGCATCAACGCGTCCAAAGGCATGGTCCGCTTGCTGGACTCGATTTCCATTCGCTTATGCGCTACGATTGCATCAAGATAGGACATGGCTTCTCTGGGATTATTGTCCTTGGATAAAACGAATCAGCTCTTCCATTTTTGCTTTGGCCTTGCCGCTATCGATGATTTCTTCCGCGAGCTTGATTCCAGATGCGATATCGTTCACTTTCCCGGCCGCATAGAGCCCCGCACCGGAATTCAGCAACACCACATTCCGCTTGCTTCCCTTTTCGCCAGACAAAATATCCGTCAGGATTTTGGCGTTCGCCTGGGCGTCGCCACCCGCCAGGTCCTTGGCATCCGCCAAGTCGCCGAAATAGTTCTCTGGAGAAAGGTCGTACGTTTTCACCACGCCGTCTTTGAGTTCGGAAACGCGGGTGGGCGCGCACACGCTGATTTCATCCAGGCCGTCGTGTCCATAGGCCACTAAGGCGCGCTTGACACCGAGCTTCCCCAGCACTGCCGCGAACATTTCAGTCAGTTCAGGGCGATACACGCCGAGCAACTGGCAACTGGCCGCTGCTGGATTGGTGAGGGGGCCAAGCATATTGAACATCGTGCGCACTCCCAAGGCCTTGCGCACGGGCATGGCGTATTTCATGGCCCCATGGTAGTTGGGCGCAAACATGAAACAAATGCCAATTTCATTCAGGGCCTGTTCCATGGTCTCTGGCGGAACAGATAGATTGAGGCCCAAAGCCTCCAGCACATCCGCGCTGCCGCATAGGCTCGAAATGCTGCGGTTTCCATGCTTCGCTACCGCAACCCCTGCACCTGCAAGTACAAACGCCGCCGTGGTAGAAATGTTGAAGGTGTTGGAGCCATCACCGCCAGTGCCGCAAGTGTCCATTACCAGTTGTCCTTGAGACTGGATGCGCACTGCCTTGCGTCGCATGGCCCGCGCCGCGCCCGCGACCTCGTCCACCACTTCGCCCTTGCAGGCCAAGGCGCCGAGGAACGCACCGATTTGTCCTTCGGTCCATTGGCCGCTGAGGATTTGTTCAAAGGCCTCGCTTGCTTCCGCGTCGGAAAGGTCTTGCCGTTTGATCAACTTGGTGAGAAGAAATTTGTATTCCATGAATTGGGTCTCCTATAAATAATTACGAGAGATGAGATATGAGTTATGAGTCGTTCCTCACGAAAATCACCCCTAATCTGTAGCACGTTATTCCACATATGACATTCGATTGTTGATCTGCATTTTTTACATGTACTCATCACTCGTACGACGTTCTGCATTAAGGCTATCACTATGCTATGCTGTTCAGAAAATTCCGTAGCATCTTTTTCCCCAGCGGGGTCATGATGGATTCCGGGTGGAACTGAATGCCTTCGGTGGGATGTTTGACATGGCGCACGCCCATAATCTCCCCATCTTCGCTGGTGGCGGTGACGACGAGGTCCTTGGGCAACGAGGCGCGTTCAATCGCCAGGGAATGATAGCGCATCGCCTTAAAGGGACGCTCTATCCCCAGAAATAGGCCCCTGCCATCGCCCGTCACTTCGGAAACCTTGCCGTGCATTAGGCGTTTCGCCCGCACAACCTTTCCGCCGAACACCTGTCCGATGGTCTGGTGTCCCAGGCAAACTCCCAAAATGGGCAACTTGCCGGACATGCGGCGCACCAGTTCCAAAGAAATCCCTGCCTCGTCGGGATTGCCGGGGCCCGGAGAAAGAATCACCGCTTGGGGTTGCATTGCCTCCACCTCGTCCACTGTCTTGGCATCGTTACGAATTACCAGCAAGTCTGCGGACATCTCGCGTAAATACTGAACAATGTTGTATGTGAAAGAGTCGTAGTTGTCAATCATCAGGATCATAAAAGCACCTCTATTTCAGCAACTCCAAAGCGCGGGAGACGGACTTAGCCTTGTTCACTGTTTCCTGGCGTTCCTTTTCAGGATCGGAATCCGCAACCAGGCCTGCGCCAGCGCGCAACACCAGACGCCCATCCTCCAGGATCGCGGTGCGGATACAGATGGCGAAGTCCATATCTCCATCGAACCCGATGTAGCCGACCGCACCACCGTAAGGCCCCCGCGGGGTCTGCTCCAGCTTCGCGATGATTTCCATGGCGCGGACCTTAGGCGCTCCAGAAAGCGTTCCTGCCGGGAAAGCGGAAGGCAACAGGTCATAGGCGTCGTGCCCATCCTCCAGATCGGCGACGATATTCGACACCAGATGCATCACATGGGAATAGCGCTCCACCACCATGAGATCCGTGACTTGCACCGTACCCGGCAGGGCAACCCGACCAAGCTCGTTGCGGCCAAGGTCCACCAGCATCAGGTGCTCCGCGCGCTCTTTTTCATCCTTCAACAGTTCGTCGGCCAAGGCCAAATCTTCCTGCGGGGTGGCTCCGCGTGGACGCGTGCCCGCGATAGGGCGCAGACAGGCGCGCTTCTGCTCCAGGCGG
>DATIQS010000006.1:0-3205 GCA_035470605.1 Fibrobacteraceae bacterium | reverse complement strand
TGTGCCATGGGATTCCGTGCAGCAACGAGCTTGGCATTGGGCGGCGGAGAACCGTTTGGATTTAGCCTTGCAGGTGTTGGACTCCGTAGGATCGGTGCCCGATTCGGTTACAGCGTCGCAATATTGTTATGCTAGGTCCTTGTTTTACAGCGCGTTGGGACGGGATGATTCCGCAGAGGCCGAAGTGTTTCGGGGCTATGCCCTGCACCCAGATCCCGGTGATTTGCTCCTCTATTTCAATGCCTTGCTCCGCCCTCTGCGGGAACAGGATCCAGATTTTACAGACCCGTTGCAGACGATTTTCCGTGATTTGGAAAACCATCATCCTGGACATCCGTTGCGGACAGAGTTGGCGACGGAACTAATTGCATCTCGGATTGGTCAGGCCTCTTCGGATTCCCTGTCTCGTCAGATGGATCGGTTGGGCTTAGTGCGGGAATGGAGTTGGATCGGTCCTTTTGAAAATATTTCGGCATTCGGGATGAGGCATGTTCTGCCACCAGAGCAAGGAATGTCTCCCAAAGCGGTTTTGGTTGGCAAGTCTGGGCTCTCTGTGCGTTGGCATGATTTGCACGACGCTAGCCCAGATGGCTGGATTCGGGTGGATAATCTTCAGGGCCTGGACAATGCGCTCAACTATTTCTCTACGGACGTGCTTGCGAAAAAGGCGGGCCCAGCGATCCTTTCTTTTGGAGCTTCGGGTTCCTTTGTTGTCTGGGTCAATGGGGCGCGGGTGCTGGATGAACCCCTGTTCCGGAATCTTGGAGTGACGGGGTTACGCGTGCGTGTGGACCTGCGTGCAGGCTCAAATCAGATCGTGGTGAAATTGGGAGGAGAACAGGAACCGAGTGTGAACTTCATTGTCTCGTTGACGGATACGACAGGACTGCCTTTGATTCTGCCGAGCAAGGCAAAGCCCTGTGAACAGAAATTATCAGTGGCCCGAGTGGACTCTTCTCGGATATTGCCAAGCCCCTGGGTGGATCGTTTCTCTAAGCATCGCGGAGCCTCTTCTGAAGAGAATTTCGCGAACGCTATGCGCCAAGCGATTTACTGGTTGCAGAACGATGGGTTCGCTCAGGCTCGAATGATTCTGGACCATTTGGCTCAGATTAAGCCTCGTTCTGGTTGGGTGGCTTGTTTGCGCGCTCAACTCTACGATCGCGAAGATAAAGGCTCACTTGCCGATCAGAATTATCAGACGGCGCGCCGTTTGGATTCTTCGCTTGCCGATGTGTGGTCATACGAATTCGGCAAGAGTGTGGCCCGAGAGGAATGGACAACAGCCGCTCGGGTATTTGAGGCTCGACCGAAACGACTTTATCTGCAACCTGCACAGATTTTTGCGGCGATAAAAGCTTACCTAGCCCTCTCACAGGATACGGGTGCTTGGGCCTGGGTGGATACCTTGGCCTTGGGACGCGTCAATCGTCCCGATGCTTGGATTTATGCCTCAGGGGTCCACGCCGCCATTGGTGATCGCAAACAGGCGGTGGATCTTCTTTTACGTGCTGGAGATCGAATTTTGTCGATGCCTGGCGTTCTAAATGAATTGGTGGATCGCTATCGCAGCCTTGGGGATCTTCAGTCCGCCGCAGATCTCTTGCGCGCGCGTCTTCGGATCAGCCCAGATTCACCCCGGGATTGGGTGAACCTGGTTGCCGTTCTATTTCAGAACAAACAATGGGATGAACTGATTTCTTCCGCGGATTCTGGATTGGCTCACAATCCTTATGTACTTAAGCTATGGGCCCTACAAGCTCGTGCTTTGGAGATGCGAGGCCATAAAGGAGATGCGAGTCTGGCAGCCAAAGCTTACCTACGCGCGTTAGCCTTACCGGGTGCGGATTTTGATTTCGGGGAGCGGGTGGCGGATTTGCGGGGACAACCGACATTGAAAGACCTGCGGCGTCACTGGCCACTGGATTCACTGGTGGCCGAGGGAAATCGCTGGCAGGAAACGGAGGGGCTTCATTCGGTGATCCTGCTTTCGCAACGTTCTTTGTTCTGGCATTCCTGGGGTGGGGAAGAACAGTATGTGCGTCTCGTGGTGGAAGTGCGCAATTCCAAGGGTGTGGATCAGTGGAAGGAACTGGATGCCGCCAATCATTTTTGGCAAGGGGATGTGGAGGTAGAACGCGCAGTGACCCATAAACGGGATGGGCGCACCCTGGAGGCCGATATCTCCGGTACGAGCATTGTTTTCCAAAGCCTAGAGCCAGGGGATCGGTTGGAAATGGAGGCTGTTGGGCGGACTCTGCGGGACGGCCCCCTTTCTGGTGAAGTTTGGACGGAACAATACCTGGGGAGTTCCGTTCCTGTTCTTCATTCTTTTCTGGAAGTGTTTTGTGCGGATTCTGCGATGGGTAAGCTCCGCGACCGGGTGACAGGGATTCAGATTCGGCCGCGTACGGATCGGGTTCGGGGCCTCAGCCACAGAATTTGGGAGACGGATCACCGCATGGGCTATGCGGATGAAATCGACATGCCTAGCTGGGGCGATGTCCTTCCTCAAGTGGTGGTTTCTTCTCTACGCAGTTGGCAGGAGGTTTCTGACTGGTATGCCGCTCTGAGCGATGGAAAGGCAGTCCCTTCTCCAGAACTGCGTGCCTTGGCGGATTCGCTCTTTGCCGGGGCTTCGGATGCAACCGATAAGGTCCGACGGGTGCAGGACCTGATTGTGCGTTATGTGCGTTATTCCCATCAACCTTTCCGCCAGTCTGGATACATTCCGCAGAATGCCACCAAGACTTGGTTGACGCGTATTGGCGACTGTAAGGATATGGCGGTGCTGGGAAAAACGCTTCTGGAACTTGCCGGGGTGCGCTCCCGTCTTGTGCTGGTAAACACCAACGACCTGGAACGTCAGGCAACCCTTCCCATGGATCAATTCAACCATTGCATCCTATGGGTGGATTTGGGCCCCGGCGTTTATGTGGATTTCACCGCAGACCAGAATGGGGCTTTCGCATTGCCTCATATGGACCAGCAGGCCTTGGCTTTGCGCATTGGGGCACAATCGCAAGATAGCATACTCAATATTCCTTTTGCCACCGCCAATGAAACAATGTCTCGCGAGAGTTGGGATACTTTATGCGATGATGGTTCACTGGTGCGCGATCTGCGTTCCGTGCGTGGGGGCAATTTTGCGGCGGACTTTCGTGCCGATTTCCGGCAGGAACGACCTGGACGCATCCGGGAACTG
>DATIQS010000005.1:0-11156 GCA_035470605.1 Fibrobacteraceae bacterium | reverse complement strand
AGTGACCGTGTTTGCTGCCGATCAGTTGGATGATATCTCCGTTCTGATATGCCAGTTCAGCTTTAGTTGCTATTGGCTCAGATCTGTTTGTGTACAACTACGGCCGTTGGGAACAGCCTTGCTTGATCGGGTCTCGAATTTGATTTTTAGAGGTGCTCTAAGATGCTGCGTTTTTCTATCCTCCCTCCATGGGATCGCAATACGAAAACGCACAGGAACTGATACGCTACCTGGAGGGGCGCCGCTCCTATACATCCTACCAGGAACTAACAACGCATTTTGACTGGTCGCGGGCCACCTTCTTCCGTGCCTTGCGGAAAGCCAAAGAAACCTGCACTTTTGACATCCGCAAAGGGATCGGCTACCGGCTAGACATCTCCTCCGATGCCCCCAGGCAGTTGAACCTGTTGCCCCAGGAAACCGAGGCGCTGGCGACCATCGCCCAATTGTTATATGAAGAGGAGGTCCTACAAGACACCTATGCCGGAATGCGCAACCAGTTCCTGGAGCGGCTTCGTCAATTGGGCATTCCCCTAGAAAACTGGGAAGGCCGCATCCACAACCGTCCCCAGCACCGCCGCAACGCTCCCCCCGTAGTG
This sequence comes from Fibrobacteraceae bacterium, assembly GCA_035470605.1. Taxonomy (GTDB): domain Bacteria; phylum Fibrobacterota; class Fibrobacteria; order Fibrobacterales; family Fibrobacteraceae; genus CAIRAY01. The sequence goes on along the minus strand of DATIQS010000005.1, from coordinate 10,557 downwards.
TTCCGCCGCATCAGCCATGCCCTGCTACGCCGCAAGGTCATTTCTTTTGACTACGAGAACTTGGACGGAAAAACCGCAAAACGAGAGGTCCATCCGCAGCAGCTAATCCTCTACCGCAATGGCTGGAGCCTGGATGCGCTGGAAGAATCGTCTATCGGGAAGAATGGAGCCGAAGACCAGGGTCTGCGCCAGTTTTCTCTCGACCAGATCCGCAATATCCGCATGGTGAAAAAGGCATGGACCGAGGTTTCCCTGGAAGCGCTACATACAGAATTCGCCGGAGGTTACGGCCTTTTTTCTGGAAAGCCCGATGCGGAAGCCGTGATCCGCTTCACAGGCGTCGCCGCCTTTTACGCCCGCCGCGAGACCTGGCACCCTGACCAGAAATGCGAAGAGTGTCCTGACGGTTCCGTGATTTTACGCATCCCCTTCGTTTCAAGGCACCCGGAAGAGCTGATCGGCGACATCCTGCGCTGGGGAGAATGCGCAGATGTACAGGCACCAGAGTTTCTACGAAAACAGGTCAGAGAAAAAATTTTACGCATGGCTGGTAAAGTCTCATGAATTGAGACACAAGGGTGGTAGATTGTGGGGAAAGGAGAAGCTGTAATGAATTTTTCTCACCTGATTGCAGTCATCGCGGATATTCACCACCGGTCTGTGGAACAAAAGAAATTGCTAAAGGGGGACTAGGTGAGAATGGCGCAAGAAAAGGCTGAGACTTATATATGAAAAAGGATAAAAACAGAAAAACTGTACCCGAAGAATTTGAGCATCAAGGATTTATTAATCCGTTCAATACTCAGCTTCAATGGAGCCTCGGGTACAGCTTTCAATGGCAAAAAGCAACGCCAGGATTCGAACCTAGATCTGTCAGGAGGCCTTGCGGCCGGCCGCTGACACTCTATCCACTTAAGTTACGCTGCCGAATATGTTTTTAAATTTAATCCATTCAATACTCATAATACATAAATTTAAAGACAAGAGAGGTTGTTTTATTCATGCTTTGAGGGCTTTATGAATGAACAGGAATGGACGGCTAAAATTGGTTTACCATCATTTTATCAATGGCAATATGACCTTTGGGCTGATAAATATTGTCGAAGTCGCCTGATTCGTATTCCCACTGGGTTTGGAAAAACGCTGGGTGTGTTGTCAGCCTGGCTGTGGAACCGGGTGGAACGGGGGGATGACGCCTGGCCGCGCCGATTGATTTGGTGCCTGCCCATGCGAGTTCTGGTGGAACAGACGGAAAGCGAAGTCCGGCAAGTGCTAGAGCGGTTGGGAATTCTATGGAAGGATCAGGAATCCCATAAGGGAAAAGTCGGAGTGCATCTCCTGATGGGGGGCTCTGACAGCGGAGAATGGCAGCTGTATCCCGAGGAATGTGCGGTGCTGATTGGGACGCAGGACATGCTCCTGTCACGTGCGCTTAACAGGGGTTACGGGGCTGCCCGGGCACGCTGGCCCATGGACTTTGGTCTTTTGAATCAGGATGCCTTGTGGGTAATGGATGAAGTTCAGCTCATGGATGTGGGACTGGCCACGTCAGCCCAGCTGCAGGCTTTTCGCTATTCAGATACGCAAAAGCCCGAAGGATACGGGAACTTGCGCCCTTGTCAGACCTGGTGGATGAGCGCTACACTTCAGGAATCCTGGCTGCAAACGGTGGACACGGAAGCGATGTTAAAAGCATTGCCTCCAACGTTGGAAATACCTGCGAAGCAGCGTCAAGATGGTTTATGGGAGATCACTAAGACGCTGAGGATTGAAGCTGTTGGAGAGGATAAGGAGCAGAAGACCTGTGCCGATCTGATCTGGAAGCAGCATCTGGCATCTAAAGGGTTGACGCTGGTCGTTCTGAATACCGTTGATTCTGCCGTTAAGTTGTTTGGCCAACTACAGAAATTGAACAAAAAAACTTCCGTAGATCTGCGTCTGGTTCATTCGCGTTTCCGTCCGGCAGAGCGCAGCACCTGGCGGCAGGCTTTTCTGCAGCGCGATGCGGTAATTCCTTCGGAAGGACGGATCATTGTGGCAACCCAGGTGATTGAAGCCGGAGTCGATATTTCCGCATGCACATTGATAACCGATCTGGCTCCCTGGCCAAGCCTGGTGCAGCGCTTTGGACGATGTGCCCGTTATGCAGGAGAATCGGGAAACGCCGTCGTTCTGGACCGCGGCTGGTCTGAAAAAGACGAAAAAAAGGCGCTTCCCTACGAAATCGAACAACTTCTGACATCCCGGCAGGCACTGGAAAAACTGAAAGACGTTTCACCAAAAAGTCTGGAGGAATATGAAGCCTCCCTGACTCCAGAGGAGCGGAGCCAACTGTATCCATACAAGCCCAAACACTTGCTATTACAGCGGGAATGGATCGAACTGTTTGACACGTCCCCAGACTTGTCCGGTGCGGATCTGGATATTTCGCGTTTTATCCGCAGCGGCGAAGAAAACGACTGTCTGGTCTTCTGGCGGGATATCCCGGAAACAGGGCCTGATAATGAATGGAGGCCCTTGCGGGAAGAACTCTGCACAGTGCCTTTTTTAAAAGCCCGGGACTGGCTCGGAATAGCAAAATCCAAGATCAAATCCATCACCCGAAAAGGGAAAATCACTCCTGTTGCCTGGGTATGGGACTGGCTGGATTCCACTTGGAAAAAGCATACGGAACAACGCGATCTGTTGCCAGGAACCATTGTGCTGGTCGATGCGGCATTCGGAGGTTATTCGCCGGAAATGGGCTGGGATTCCCAGCAAAAGGCAGATCCATCCATTTCTTTGGACCTGCATCTTTCAAAAGAGCCAAACTTGCAGGACATGGCAAACTCTGGGGAAGAGCATGAAGATCTGAGTGCGCAATCCTGGCGCTCCCTGATTCATCATCTTCGCGATGTGGGCTTGGAAACGCAGAATATCGTGGATATTCTCTTCCCTGCGAATTTACCGGATAATCCCTGGCTTTCCCTGCGCCCTAAGGTCGTCATGGCCGCTTTTGCACACGACATCGGGAAAGCCTCCGAATACTTCCAGGGCTCTATTGACAAGGAATTCAAGCCGGCATCAATTCCTTCTGAACTGCAAGGTTCCTTGCTGGCAAAGGCACCGAAGGGGGCTTGGCCCAGACAGCGTCTCTATTGCAACAAAGTTGGAGAGCATCGAAAAGGATTTCGGCATGAACTGGCTTCGACTCTTGCGTTATTCGATCTTTTACGTCAGTTTCAGCCCACTCATCCGGGACTGTTGGGTGAATGCCGGGATTTCTTTTCGGAACAGGAATTTCCGCCAGAGCCGGATTTGACTGGGCAACCAATCATTCAGAAAAGCAATCTGCTGTCAAAGCTGTTTGATTCTTTTGAATATCCAGTGCGTTGGGATTTCGACCTGGTTGCCTATCTGGTGGCGAGCCATCATGGCAAGGTACGTTGCAGTCTGCAGGCATCTCCGTTAGATCAGGAATATCGGGACCAGGATGGCCGCGGCATGCCCATTCGAGGCATCTGTGAAGGCGATACGCTTCCTTCCATTGCAGATGTGAGCGGCAGTACTTTTATTCCAGCTACCACACTAACACTGGAACCAGCCAAAATCGGGCTTTCAATGGTGACCGGACCGAGCTGGACGGAACGCGTACAGGGCCTGCTGGACCGTTTCGGCCCCGGCGCGCTAGCCTACCTGGAAGCACTTTTGCGGGCAGCGGATATCCGGGCGAGCCAGAAGGGCCAGGGACTTCAGGTGGGGGCACCATGAAATTCGATCTGTTGTGTGCAAAGATTACAGACATTCATCAAAACATGGCAAGCCATGCCATTCAGACAGTAAACCAATCTCTGGTGATTCGCAACTGGCTGATTGGATGTATGATTGTGGAATACGAACAACAGGGAGAAGACCGGGCGCAGTATGGGATTCGGCTTCTCCCCACCCTCAGCAGAAAGCTCACCCGGAATGGTGTGACAGGATGTAGTCGGCAAGATTTGGACCGATGCCGGAACCTATATCGGATTTACCCGCAACTCAGTATGGTTTTAAATGGGCAGAAAAAAATTTGCTCAACACTGTCGCGCAAATCCAAAGACAAGCACCTGCTTTTGAGCCCTGAAATGATCCTGCAACTGTCTTGGTCAAAGCTGCTGGAATTGGTCAAAATTGAAGATCCACAGGTTCGTTATTTTTATGAGGTCCAATGTATTCAAGGCAATTGGTCGGTCCGCGAGCTGCAGCGCCAGATCGGTTCTCTTCTTTATGAACGGGTGGGACTTTCCCGCGATAAGGCTGGCTTGCTCCAGGAAATCCAGCAAAAAACGGAACCAAAGAATTTGGCCGACCTGATCCGCGACCCTTATGTGCTGGAGTTCACAGGGCTTGCCGAAAAGCCGCGTTACCGGGAAAGCGACCTGGAGCAGGCTCTTTTGGACCATTTGCAGGATTTTCTGCTGGAACTGGGTTCGGGATTCTGTATGGAAGTCCGGCAGAAACGCATCACCGTGGGCGAAGAGCACGACTACATTGATCTGGTTTTTTATCACCGGATTCTGCGCTGTCATCTGTTGATCGACTTGAAGGTCCGCCCCTTTGAGCATGGAGATGTGGGACAGATGAATTTTTATCTGAACTGGTGGAAGGACAACGCCATGGGAAAGGAAGATCAACTCCCGGTGGGCCTGATCCTCTGCACCGCCAAGGATGCGGTCAAGGTGTCCTACGCCACCGCCGGAATGGACCAGAAATTGTTCGTGAGCCGCTACCGGTTGCTGTTGCCCAAGCCGGAGGAACTCCAGAAGCTGCTGGAGGCGGATCAGGCGAGGATGATGCAGGAGCATGCAGGGAGAAAAAGGAAATGATTTACAAACATATTTTGAAAGGCTGTCAACCCACACCGCTGGCCCATTATCTGAAGGCAGTGGGAATTCTGCGATTGGTGTCAGAACAAAAAGATCCCGCCTGTCGGGGAGCGTGGCACGATGACTATTTCGTTCTGGCAACGAAGTTGAATCAGGATGAATTGGAAACGTTCTTCCTGGAAGAGTATGAACCGACAGCCTTTGTCGCGCCCTGGAATAAAGGTTCAGGATTTTATCAGAAAGATGATCCTGGCTTGAAACCGATTGAACAGAGTAATGCTCCACGATTTCAGAATTGGGCTAAAGGAATTCAGGCATCGAAAGATTTGATAGCCGCCATTGTTCAGGCGGATGCGGAAACCAGAAGTATTAAAAATGAAGCAAAAAAGATTAAAAACAAAACAGAACGGAAAATTTTTGAAAACTCGGAAGATTATAAAAACAGATTGAATGAAGCCAACAGGCAGTTCAAAGGGCTCAAGGCTGATCTGATTCCTGACTGCCATAATAATTGGCGTGGGAGTCATCTGGAATGGATGCAATCTGCACTGGTTCTGGACGAAAATGGAGAGCCAAAATTTCCGGCTTTACTTGGATCAGGAGGAAATGATGGGCGATTGGATTTTACAAATAATCTGATGCAGCGGTTACAGGATTTATTTGACCTTTCCAAACCAGCAGCACCGGCAAAACAAGAAGCAGAAGCTCAGCTAAAAAGCGCCCTCTGGGAGAATCCGACAAATAAAAATCTGAACGGTGCTGCAATTGGGCAATATTCTCCAGGAGTTGCTGGTGGGGCCAATAATTCAACAGGAAGTACGGGCGACAGCGTTGTCAATCCCTGGGACTTTGTTTTGATGCTGGAAGGTGCGGTTCTATTCTCCGCCTCAGCAACCAAACGATTAAGCACCATAGCTCAAGTTAATTCTTCTGCTCCCTTTACCTTTCCTTCGCACGCTTCCGGATCATTACTTTCAATTGCGGATGAATATCATAAATTCGGTAGTCCCCAACAAAGTAAAGGTCGTGGTGAGCAATGGATGCCGTTATGGAACCAATGGGTAAATCTGGCAGAATTGAAGGCTCTGCTGGCAGAAGGTCGAGCTCAAATCGGGAAAAGCTATGCCATGCGTCCCGTGGATATGGCTAGAGCTGTATCTCGATTGGGCGTTGCCAGAGGAATTGATTCTTTTGTTCGTTATGGCTACCTGGAACGAAACGGACAGGCAAACTTTGCAGTTCCATTAGGAAAAATGCTGGTTCCTCATCAGCCTCGCCCTAGATCTTATCTTGTTGACGATCTGGCTCCATGGATGGATCGGCTACATCGAAAAGCCCGGGATAAAGCCCCCTCCCGTCTGATCCAGGCAGAACGAAACTTGGCCGACGCAGTGTTTGATGCGCTGACCCATGATGATACCCCTTCCCGCTGGCAGGCCATTTTACTTGCCGCCGTGGAGGTAGAAAAAATTCAGGCATCCGGGACCGGATTTGAAATCGGGCCGATTCCTCCTCTTTCGCCGGAATGGGTTGAGGCTTGCGACGATGGCAGTGCCGAATTTCGTCTGGCACTAGCCTTGGGTGGGGCGTATTATTCAGAAAATCAGAAAAAATATCGTTCTATTCGCTGCCACTGGTTGCCTCTGGATGAAAAAAGTAACCGGAAATATGCCACCTCGGATAAACGTTTAGCTCATGATGTCCGCGTGGTGACTCATGGTCGTAGTGCGGATCAGGATCTTATCGAGCTCTTAAACCGCCGCTATCTGGAGAGCATTCAAAGCAATGAACGGCATCCGCAGATTATTGCCCGGCGGGGTTTGGAAGCCACGTTACCCGATCTGTCCGCCTGGATCGACGGTTGTGTGGACAGAGAACGCTGTGTGCAACTAGCCAGAGCCTTTATGGCAATCGAATGGTGGAAAAGGAATGAATATCATCCGGTGCGATCCTGCGGAAAAGACTGGCCCGAAGATGCCTGGTGTGCTTTGAAACTTTGCGCCCTTCCTTGGGAACTGGATTCCGACAAAGAGATTCCTCTTGATCCGGCCATTCTGCGTCGTTTGCAATCCGGCAACGGTGAAGAAGCCTTGCGACTGAGTCTGCGAAGGCTACAAGCTCACGATATCCGGCCTGCGCTGGGTGTGCCATTCGTTGATCCCGAAGTTGTGCTGCATTGGGCTTCGGCCCTGGCGTTCCCCATTTCAAAAAATACAGCACGTTCGCTCTTCAATTATTTTCAAACACAAAATAAGGAGACATCCTATGTCCATTGATCTGAAACCCCTGGAAAGAAAAAGTCGTCTGCTGTTCGAAATTCCGTTGCGCCCTATTCAGGGTCATCGGTTCCAGCCCACAGGATTTCCCAATCTGGGAGCCGCCACCTTCAAAAGCAACGAAGGAGATTGCCTGCTGGTGGAAAGTGCCCAGAGCATGGCGAACCGCCTGGAAATGACGATCTGGGATTCCACAAAAAATGACGTCATTGATTCCGTCAAAGGAATTTCCCACGTCCGGGTAGAACGCAAAAATAAAGATGACTCAAAGGCTTTTTTAACCGATTCCATTATTGAAGCTCACCGTTTGAATAGTCCTTATCTGTTGGAAGGGAGCAACAAATCTTTCTTCAATGACTTGAAGCAAGAAGTGGGAGCAATGGAAGAAGGGATTCCTGATCGGAAAAAGCTCGCAGAAGTCCTTTTGAAGTATGATGTCGGGTCACTTCTGCACGGTGTCTTTCTGGCTAAAAAAGAGCTAGCTGGTGGTCGTTTGCGTATTGCCCGTGCGTTATCCGCTTTCGTAGAGGCTACCGGCGTCCAAGTCGCCGCGTCCGGCGGGGTAAAAAACGATGCAGTGAATCCTTCTGGGGAAACAAAAAAAGGATTCGGCAATATTCCGTTTTCCCGAGATGAGTATACAGCGAATAAAATAATCCTCTATGTCAATCTGGATCTCTCTCAAATTCGCGCGTATGGCTTTGATGCAGACACGACCGCATTTCTGATTCTTCTCGCTTTATACAAAGTTGCCAGGCTGATCCAAGGCGAGATGCGCTTCAGGACTGCTTGTGATTTTGACATCGACCATGAAAAAATCAAAGAGTCTATCGTTTCCTCGAATATTCCGGAATTTGTTTTGCCAACCGCAAACGATCTGGAGACTGAACTAAAAGAAATGCTCGGAAAGGTGAAAGACAAAATGCCCGGAGCAACAGTCGAGTATAACGACAAACTGGAGAAAAAAGCGGATAAGGAAAAAGAAAGCGAAGAGACGAATGAGGACAACGAATGATTACCCTGACCTTTCGTTTCCCGGCAGGGCGCTATCATGCGACGCCGTGGGGGCATCATGTCAACGAAGGGCTGGTGGAATGGCCACCCTGTCCGTGGCGGATAATCCGGGCTATAATCGCGACGGGATATGCAAAACTGGGATGGACAGCCATTCCAGGAAATGCTCAATCCCTGATTCAGAAGCTTCAGGAAGTCTTACCGGCTTATGCCTTGCCTGAAGTTTCCATGGCTCACAGCCGCCATTATATGCCATTGGATTCCGCAGGGAAAACGACGCTAGTTCTCGACACCTGGCTGAATCTTGCTGAACCGCTTCGAGTGCAATGGGCAGTCAACTTGAATGACGAGGAAAAGCAACTCCTTGAGGTTTTGCTTTCGCAAATAAATTATCTGGGGCGATCGGAAAGCTGGGTCGAGGCAGAATTGACCGATGAGGAGCAACCCCTCCAAGCGAATTGTTTCCCGCATGATGGCACCCAGGCCAGAGATCCATTACGCGAAGAATTGGTCGACCTGTTGGCTCTGCAAACGGTAACAGTTTATTCCGAATGGCGCAAAAGCCAGCTTCCACCACAGGAAACCGGAAAACAGACAAAAGCTCAGGAAAAGGCTCGCCAGAAACTGGAAGAGCCCTATCCGCAATCTGTTTTAGACGCCCTGCAACTGGATACGGCACAATGGAAAAAACAGGGATGGAATTTTCCTCCCGGCTCAATGTGGGTTCAGTATCGGCGCCCTGTTGGTTGGATGAATTCTGTATCAATAGAAACTGCACGGGAATCACGAGAATCTTCAGATTTGTATCTGCTTTCCCTTTCGACGGCTTCAAGAAACGCTTCGGCGTTGCCAACCATTGCACGTACTTTACCGCAAGCCGAACTGCTGCATCAAACCCTGGTGTCCCGGTCCGATCCACAAAAAGCAGGGAATGCCCCGGCGGAATTAACAGGTAGAGATCCACACGGAAACACTTTAAAAAATCACCGTCATGCCCATATCTTGCCTTTGGACTTAGACGAAGATGGACATCTGGATCATATTCTACTCTGGTCTCCGATGGGTTTTTCTCAGCAGTCCCAACAGGCCATTCGCAATGCCAGGCGTACTTGGGCAAAGGGCGTGCCTGGTGACCTCCACCTATTGCTTGCCGGACATGCGAATCTTGAACAGATGACAAATTGTCCAGAAGAGTTACTCCCATATATCGGAAAAGGAAATATCTGGATTTCTGCATCGCCCTTTGTTCCTCCGCGTTTTGTGAAAAAGAATGGGGCCAACTCTTTGGAAGGACAAATTCAGGCAGAACTGAAGCAACGGAATTTTCCAGAAGCGCAGACGATCGAGATCAAACGGTTCCCAGAAAATCACGATTTACCTGATACTCAAAAAAATCTTTTCAGACACTTTGTTCGTCGGCGATTCAGGGGAGGCATAGAGCCGCCGCAGGATACTGGCTTTTTCATCAGATTGACATTTGAGAAAGCTGTCCGGGGGCCGATATGTTTAGGATATGGGAGCCATTTTGGACTCGGGTTGTTCAGATGTGAGGAGAAATGCTAAACCCGTCGAATTCGACGGGAATAAAATCAGCGTTATAAAGAAATTTTATGACCACCACCCTTTCTCCACATCTTCTGATTCAGCAGGGCGAAGGCCTGACCATTGAATTCAAGGAGCGCTTCACCCCGCGCATCGCCGAGGACATGGTTGCCTTTGCTAATTCGCGTGGTGGCTCCATTCTGCTCGGAGTCCGGGACAACGGAACATTGGTGGAGGAAAGGCTGACGAACTCTTTGAAGGCGCAGATCCTTTCCGTGGCCAGGAATTGTTCTCCACCCATTGAAGTGCAGGCCCGGCAGATTGATAAGGCAATAGAAATCATAGTTCCTGAAGGACAGGAAAAGCCCTATAGTTGTTCCTCCGGTTATTTTCGCCGCTTGGATGCCGCTACGCAGAAAATGTCTCGCAAAGAACTGGCCTTGCTGTTCCAGAAATCCGATCGGGTCCCTTTTGAGGAGCGCCTTTGTACCGCAGCAGTGAGGAAAGATGTCTCTCCCATCAAGGTTCGGGATTTCATGCAAAAGGCGGGATCAGGATCACGCAGAATTCCTGTTGAATCGTTCCTCAAGAGCCTGCGTCTGGTGGAATCAGCCGGTATTCGCAATGCGGCGCTTTTGTTGTTCGGGGAGAAACCGTGGAATTTTTTGCATCAGTGTGAGCTTGTCTGCATTCGTTTTTCTGACAAGTACGGAGTGGACATTTTTGACCGTATGGACGATCGTGGAGATCTTGTTTCACAATGCCAAACCGCGATGTTCTTCATCCAGAAGCACTTGCATCGCCGAAGCGTGATTCAGGGAACATACCGCAAGGATGTCTACGATATTCCCGAAGAGGCTTTCCGTGAGGCTCTGGCCAAT
>DATIQS010000004.1:0-5672 GCA_035470605.1 Fibrobacteraceae bacterium | reverse complement strand
ATTTGTCTGTTTTGATGATATCTCCGTCCTGATATGCCAGTTAGGCTTTAGCCGTTACTGGCACATATCCTCAGCGGAGGAAAGCTTTGCTTGGTTACGGAGACATAACTCCACTGAGTACGCAGGGGTGCACAATCGTAGCCGGAATGAGCCAAACGGGAATTTTTAGAGGTGCCCTCCAGTATCGCTCTCCAACCGAGGAACTTTACGTTGGCAGAAGAGCCCTACGGAATGCGATGCACAGCTCAACGGCTTCAGGCAATGCTATCCTATGCTACACACCCCCGTGCTCCTTGATTTTCGCCGCGAGGGCAAGTCGCGCCTCTCGCCGTAGGCCGGCATGCTCGTAACGTCGAATTTGATCTGGAGTTTCAGGAATGACTGGAAGGATTGGGGCGGGTTCCCCATTGGGGCCCAAAGCGACGAAGGTGAGGTACGCAGGACAAATCAGGGCTGGATCTTTAGCACCAGGACGCCAACCTGTCACAATGACGCCAATCTCCATAGAGGTGTTGAACACGCGGTTGACCGAAGCCTTAATCGAGAGGATGCTCCCCACTGGGGCGGAGTTCTTGAATACCACCTGATCCACGGAGATGGTGACTACGTTCATTTCCGAATGACGATAAGCCGAAATACCAGCGGCCTTGTCCACCAGGGACATCAGGTGACCGCCAAAAACGCTTCCATAAACGTTTACGTCACCAGGTTGCACCAATTCACAAGATTCCACCTGAGAGGCGGAGACGGGCTTTCCATTCAGGGACATAAAATCTCCTTTACCTTTTTAGGAAAAGATAAGTATCGCACCCTCGATAGAACAGGACCACATCAGTTGAAGGCCCACGGGAAAGGCCCCCTTAAACCGAAATTCTGCAGTAGGGAGATCTAAATTAGCGATAGTTCTAACGACCGCAGGCGTACACAAAAAGGATAAGGGCACCTCTAAAAATTAGCTTTGAGGCCATTTCGAGCGAGATTGAAGCAATCCAAGAAAAAACAGGCAAAACGACCGGCTGAGCAACCACTTGCGGCTGTGCCGCTTAGTGGGGTGCTGTCCTCTATGAGGAACGCCTACTTGGAGTCGGTTGAGGACGGATTTGTCTGTTTTGATGATATCTCCGTCCTGATATGCCAGTTAGGCTTTAGCCGTTACTGGCACATATCCTCAGCTGAGGAAAGCTTTGCTTGGTTACGGAGACATATACTCCATTAGATTTGTATCCGGTTATCCATCAAAAGGGCTGAGCGTACAGGAAGCGGTTAAGTCCATTTATACTCCCGGGATTCAATCCCGATACTCCATTTGTTACAAAAGGCACGGCCCAAAATGGAGGATCGGATGAGGGCAATGAAATAAAATTTTGTGGGAAAATGGCTCCCGCCTAGTACTCAAATGCCCGAGCTCTACTTTTAGACGATTTGCGCTCCCCTTCGAGCTGGCTTTTCCCTGCCGAAGCTGGGCCTAAGCGTGCAGGAAGGAAGTAGACACATCGAACATTGATTAACAGTCGAGCCTTTGATCGGCGGGAGCCATGAGCAATATATCCTTTTTGAGGATGGATTTCCATCCAGGGCTAAGGAAAAAGATCCTGTGAGTGCCCATGGACACATTGTTAAATTCATTTTGTGGAAAAGGCTGATACGACATCCCGCATCCGGCAAATCACCTGGGTTGGTATCTGGGTGAATCTGGTTCTATGTGTGGCCAAAATATTTGCTGGCATCCTGGGCTCCTCGCGGGCCCTGGTGGCGGATGGGATCGAAAGTGGCACCGATATTGTTACCAGTATTGCGCTCCTGGTAGGGGCCAAATTTTGGAATGCCCCTCCTGATAAGGAACACCCCTATGGCCATCGGCGCATAGAAACAGTCATCACATTGGGAATTGGCCTTGTCGTTGGTGGTGTCGGAGTCTCCATCATTTTTAATGGCGTGACTGCGTTACATAATGGGGTCCATTCGCATCCGACCTTGCTGGCTTTTGTTGTAGCCGTTGTCTCTGTGTTGGCCAAAGAACTTCTCTTTCAGTGGTCGGCTCATGAAGGACGCAAGATTAAATCCATGGCCGTGGTGGCGAATGCCTGGCATCATCGTTCCGATGCCTTCAGTTCTATCCCGGTAATGGTATCCGTTGGTGTGGCTCAGTTTATGCCAAATTGGGGCTTTTTGGATGCGTTGGGTGCCTTGGTGGCCGCAGGATTTATTCTCAAGGCAAGTGTGAAAATCCTTTGGCCTGCGGTGCGCCAAATTGCCGATTTTGGAGCTGGAGAGGATTCGGTTCGCCAGATCGGGGAAATTGCTTTATCGGTGGATGGGGTCCGCAGTATTCATGATGTACGCACTCGGCAGGTTGGCTCAAGCCTGCAGGTGGATTTGCATATCGTGGTGGATCCAGACATCACTGTTATGGCCGGGCATGTTATTGCGGATCACGTTACAGAACGCCTTAAAACGGAAGGTCCGGAAATCCTGGATGTTCTGGTGCATTTGGATCCGAGCCCAGATATGTAACCATGATTCCAGAAAGCGACACACACGATGTGTGTTGGTCGAGTAGGAAAGTCGGATTTCACCCCAATTCTCTCGAGTCGAGTTTCGGGCACCTCTAAAAATCGCCTTGCGGCCATGGAAATAAGTGAAGCTGAGCAAAAAAGTGGCGAATTTCACACAGTGGATAGGGCCCGTAGGCAAGCGAAGCATGAACGGATCCATCAAATGGCCGCTATTGCCATTTTGGGTGACAAACGATTGCGATGTGCTGCAACCGATTCCATAAAATGTGAAACACAAAAATCGACCTGGTCAACTGCGGGATCTAAGGGCTACCCAGAACTCTTCTATCCAAAATCTAAGTTCCTCTTTTTCTATCCTTCCAAAAATGCCTTTGGGCTTCTATGTTCATGTTCCTTTCTGCGCCAAGGTGTGCGCTTATTGCGATTTCGCCGTTTTGGCGGCACCAGAACGAGTGAAAGAACGCTATATCCGACTTCTTCTACAAGAGGCTGGATTACGTTGGCATCGTGAGGCAAAAGGCCGCGCGTTCCAAACCGCCTACTTAGGAGGGGGAACCCCAACGGAACTTTCTGCGGCCCAGTTGGAACGTCTGTTGTCCGGTTTGCGCGACAGCAGATTTCTACAGGTCCCGTTTAAGGAATTCACTGCGGAATGTAATCCAGAAAGTACAACACAAGATCGTTTATCCGTATTACAGGCAGCTGGAGTGGATCGTTTTAGCATCGGCATTCAAAGCTTTCATTCCTCTCTACTTCAGAGGATGGGGCGTCGAGCAACGCCAGAACAATCTTTAGAGGCCTTACAGCGTTTGCTTTCCTTACGACAGCGAGTGACGGCAGATCTACTCTTTGCGGCTCCCGATCAAAGCATCGATGCGTTTTTATCCGATTTGGATCTTCTCGTATCTCAAGGGGTTGGTCATATCTCCTTTTATGGATTAAATGTGGTGTCCCATACACTACTGGGTCAACAAGTGGCCCGCGGTGAAATTCATGTTCCAGAAGACCTTTATGCGCAATTTTACCTTCAAGGGGTACGCTATCTCGACTCCAAGGGAATTCACCGCTACGAGGTGTCCAATTTTTCGAGAACCAGACAAGAAAGTCTGCACAATCTGAATTACTGGCACCGGGGGGAGTATCTTGGAGTGGGTCCTGGAGCGCATTCGTTTCTGGATGGTGTACGCAGTGCTACGCCACGAACCTTTGCACGCTGGGCGGATTGGGTGGAATCTGGATGTCCTCGTGAGGGAATGGAACTGGATCCCCTGGGAGAGGAAGAGGAGCGCGTGGAGTGGATCTGGCTTGGTCTACGCCTTGCAGAAGGGCTCAATTTAGAGGCTTATCAAAGACGCTTTGGGCGATCTCTTGAGGCTCGGCTCTGGGAAAAAGCGGAACGAGATGGATTCCTGGAACGTCGGTCTGGATGCTTGCACCTTGTGGGCGAGGGCTGGATCTGGATGGATCGCATTGTGCGAGAGTTGATTTCAGACTGAATCACCCCGTAGAGACCTATGATTTTCTAGGTTCTAGCCCATGAACCGCGCCAAAACACCCCTGCCGGAACTCTCCAGTGATGAGACAGCCCGCTATGCCCGCCATCTCATCCTCCCTGGATTTGGCGTCGAAGGGCAGCGCAAACTGAAAGCCGCTCGTGTTCTTATGATCGGAACAGGGGGTTTAGGCGCACCGGTGGGTTTGTATCTGGCCGCTGCGGGGGTAGGCCATCTCGGTTTGGTGGATTTTGATCAAGTGGACATTTCCAATTTACAGCGCCAGGTCATCCATGGCTCAGGGAATATTGGGATGTCCAAGGTACGGTCTGCAGAAGCCCGATTGCGGGATATTAACCCCCTCATTCAGATCGAGCCTCACGAAATGCGCTTGGACTCCAGCAACGCTCTCGATGTGATTCGAGACTATGATATGGTGGTGGATTGCAGCGACAATTACACCACGCGCTATTTGATCAACGATGCCTGTGTCTTGCTGGATAAACCAGATGTTTTTGGCTCTGTCTCCGCCTTTACGGGGCAGGCAACCGTTTTTTGGGTATCCCGCGGGCCTTGTTACCGATGTCTCTTCCCGGAGCCACCAACGCCAGGTTCAGTACACTCCTCTGCGGACGGAGGAGTTCTTGGGGCCCTCCCCGGTTTGGTTGGAACCATCCAGGCGAACGAGGTCATCAAACTCATTACAGGGAATGGGCAACCGCTGGTAGGACGCCTCCTGATGATCGACGCATCCAGCACCAGGTTTCGGGAGCTCTCCATGGGTAAGGACCCGGCATGTCCCATCTGCGGAAAGGCTCCAACGATTCACGATCTAAAAAATGAGGAGAAGTCCCCTCAATGAGTTTTGACTTTAATGAAATGATAAACCGCCGCGGCACATCCAGCCTAAAATGGGATCACTATGGGGATCGCGATGTCATTCCTTTGTGGGTTGCAGACATGGATTTCCGTTCTCCCCCTGCGGTTCTGAAGGCGCTACGCAAAGCAGTAGACCACGGAATCTTCGGCTACTCCCTCCCCTCGCCTGGATTGCAACAGGTCATTCTGGAGGATCTGCGCACCCATTTCGATTGGGAGGTTGACCCTGACTGGCTAGTGTATTTACCCGGTGTGGTTTGTGGTTTGCACCTAGCTGCACGTGCCGTAGGGGAACCCGGGGATGACCAAATGATTCTGACCCCGATCTATCCGCCATTCTTCCAAGCGACCGTGGAGGCTGGACGAAACTTGCTCCAGGTTCCCTTACAACAGAATACAGAAACCTCTCGCTGGGAAATCGATTTCCCCCTACTGGAGCAATCCTTAACGCCGCGCACTCGCCTGTTACTTCTCTGTAATCCACATAACCCAGTAGGACGAGTCTTTTCCAAAGAGGAACTAGAACGGTTAGCCAGGATCTGCCTGGAACACAACATCTGGATCTGTTCTGATGAAATCCACAATGGCCTGGTGCTAGACATGGATAAAAAACATCGTCCCATAGCCACCCTTGGATCGGAAGTAGCACGCCGCACGATTACCCTTATGGCACCGAGCAAAACGTATAACATCCCAGGCCTGGGACTCTCCTTCGCCCTCATTCCAGATCCAATCCTGCGGAGGCAATTTCAACGGATGATGCACGGCATCGTTCCCTACCCCA
>DATIQS010000003.1:0-2231 GCA_035470605.1 Fibrobacteraceae bacterium | reverse complement strand
TGGCATATCAGGACGGAGATATCATCAAAACAGACAAATCCGTCCTCAACCGACTCCAAGTAGGCCTTCCTCATAGAGGACAGCACCCCACTAAGCGGCACAGCCGCAAGTGGTTGCTCAGCCGGTCGTTTTGCCTGTTTTCCCTTGGATTGCATCAATCTCGCTCGAAATGGCCTCAAAGCTAATTTTTAGAGGTGCCCTAAAAACAATACAGAAAAATTTTGTTTGCCGCCAAACTCCTGGTATTTACATCACAGGCACGACACGACGTTCTAGGAGTTTATTTCCCGCACAAAGACGCAGTACAAAAACCCCCTTCCCCACCGCATTGGATAAGGAAAGATCCGCGCTATTTCCAGAGAAAGACACAGATTGCAACTCACGGCCATTTAGATCCAAAACATGCAACGTCTTGCCCCCTAACGCCGTGGATGCAACAAAAAGATGACGCCCTACGATCTGAATCTGCGAGCGGAAAGTATTCCGGGCCAAGGTGGATGAAGTGGAAATGACCGTAATGGAACCCGTAAGACTGGAATCATTCATTCCATCTGCGGAAGCCGTCACGGTGTAGCTGTAGGTGGCCGCGGATCCAGACGCGATTCCGCTGATGGTGAGCCGCAACGCCCCGCTCGATGTTGCGGTGTCCGTGGACAATCCTGTATTCTCCAGACCCGTAATCGTAATATTCGTCCCATTGGTGGTTTTGAAAATAATATCCGCAATGGAGTCTCCCTGATTGATACTCTGTACCGTATCCCCCGATAGGCGGGAAATCGTCAAGACGACAATGCTGTCGAATACGGTCCCGCTGGAAGATGTGGCCGAGGAACTAGAAAGGCCGCTGCAGGAAGAGGTTGCGGAGGAACTACTGGACGCGACACTGGAGGAAGACGCTGCGCTGGATGTTGCGGTGCTGCTGACGACGCAGTTGGTCACCGATACGGAGCTTGTGGTGGTGAAGCAGATGTTGCCCGAGGATTCGGTGATGTTGTATAGGTCGATACCCATGTCCGTTCCGCTCCAGTTCACGAAGTTTGAGAAGCTGGTCACGCTGGCGGTTCCTGGATAGGGATAGGCGTCTGTTGCGGAGGTGCTCGCCTCCTCGATGTCGGCGTACTGGTGCGAGGCGGTGTTGGAGAGGGCGTTGCTGTTCCAGATAGTCTCGTCGTAGTCGATGTGCCAGATCAGCATTCCGTGCCCGGGCACATAAGTGTCCCAACCGGACTGCTGGCGGTTTTCCATGAGGAACCATTCGTCGTTGTCGCTGGTGGAGACGGTGTAAGCGGCGTTGTTGTCGATGGTGGGAATGGCGGTGACATCGGTGGAAGTGGTGAGCTCAGTGGGGGTGATCCACCCGACGGACTGGCGTTCAAAGGCGGACCAGTTGGGAACTACAGTGCCCCAGACACCTCCGTTGGATGATGTGCCATTGTAGCAACCTACATCCATCACATCCCAATAACCCGGGGTCCGACTATCGGTACCGCTGAGCTGGTACAGATCCATCAAACCCAGCATATGACCGAATTCATGGGTAAAAGACCCCATGCCATCCATATAGGAAGCGTTTGCGTCACTCATTTCGTTGGTCATCAGGTATTTATTGATGGATGTATTGTCTTTTTTGAACGATCCGCCCATATAACCTTGATAGACGCCGTGGCCTCCATTGTCGCTGGACTGTCCCGCAACCACAATCCCAATGCCGTCGATTTCTCCATCTCCGTCTCCATCATAGTCGCTGAAATCGACCTTGCTGTCCACGGACGCCATCGCCTGGGCAATGATCGCGCTGTCTGTCATGCTGGACAGGGTGCCAGAAAGAGTAATTGGGCCGTAGACATCATAGGTGGGCACAAAGGCGCCGCTAGACTGGTCGATAAAGTAGTCGCGCACGCTGCCGATATGCCCGTTGGTGGAATATCCCTCTTCGTTGAGTTGTGCCCACCAGTCGGCGGAATCCGTCGAAAAGGTCGCTACGGATGTGCTGACCAAAAACACAGGGAAGCTCTTGGTGCCGCTGGTGATGCCATCCGCCGTAGGTCTGCGTTTGACATTGGTGTTGCTGGCCGTGGGCTTGCCAAATGTTTTGGGCGTCGTGCCAGCGACGTATTCTTTGATGATTCCAGATTTGTCCAAAGTGCCGAGGAACGCCGCTTCCGAGGAAGTACGTTCCGTCACACCCCTAGCCTTGTAAGGAGAAATACTGCCGTCATTATTGGCGTAAT
>DATIQS010000002.1:0-3665 GCA_035470605.1 Fibrobacteraceae bacterium | reverse complement strand
TGTACGGTGGTGTGGCAGGGGAACGCGGAATCAATATTCCGCGCCCCTATGCCGATTGCTGAAATAGCTATTTTCCGTACAGGTTAAAAATGGATTGAACGAGGTTGGTGATATGGTTAGGATTCTTGGCTTGTTGGGCTGCGCGTTGGCTTGTTTGGCGGCCCTAGGCTGCGATAGTGGTTACGCTCCCCATATTGAATTTGGACATGACTACAACGGCTATGCTCGCCGTGTGATGGACACCACCAGTGATTTTCATCTGAATGATCCATTCACGATGCAGGTTTTCAATGAGGGCGAGTTCCAGTCCGATTCTCTGGAGATTGTCGTCTACCGTGGGACTGCCGCTATGCACGGGGAATTGCTCTTTACACAAAAAATCATGGTCCAGCCGAATAGCAAGGATATGATTGTCCGGGGGACCAGCAATAAGCCTCTCTCTGCTCGTGGATTTTTGCGTACAAGCGCTGTAGGCTCCTACTTCCTGGAGGCTCGTGACGGAGACCGCTTCATCGCGGGAAAAGAATTGAAACTTCATAATTCCAAGGAATAACCATGTGTCGATTGACATGGATTGGATCGATTGGTGTGGTCATGTCGCTGATCTCCTGTTTGCCTAAAGAACCGGATGTGGAATACGCATTTTCTTCGCCCGTCAGTAAAGATGTTTTTCATAGTGGTACCTATTCCACCAAATCTGGTGAAGATGGAGAGGAAATCGGCACCATTACGGCCACGTATACCACCCAGACCTGGACTCGCAGCGGAGACTCAACCGTGCTGGAGCGCCATCTTTTGATGGATCGATCCAAGGGATATCATAAGAATTCCATGCCTTTGGAACTTTCCTACCGGATTCCTGCTTTGCGGGTAGTGGGACGAGATTTGGTGATCCTGACCGTCCATGGCAATGAACAATTTCTCCCTCAGGTTGTTGAAAATTTGCCCATTAAGGAAAAATTTAAGCGTCAACTTCGTGATGCGCGTTATTCTTTGGCGTTTGACCGCTATGAAAGAAAACGTTGGCAGGTGACCCATGTCCTACAGGGCAAGATTCCCATCAAGAGCAACGTAACCAAGTTGCTTCAGGAGAAGGGGCGTCTACCATTGTCTTCAGTTCCTGTGGATTCGGTGATTGTGAAAGGGTATCACAAGCTGGATGAACGCAATTGTCTCGAATATTCCGTCTTTTTCAAAGAGCGTGAACCGTTTCCCGAATTCATGTGGGAGCAATACGCCTACGGGACAACTGCGGGCAAGGGCTTCCAGGCTTTTCGTGCGGATTCCGCCACCTATGATGTGGAATATATGGTGGCGATTGAACCTTCGACTGGTGTTCCTTGCCAGGAACGCGAGGTGAAAAAGGGGATAAATTGGATGCACAATCCAGAAACACAGGAAAAGGCATCCTTCGTTAGCTTCATTACCATGGAAAATCTTTACACCACACCGGGGAAAGATGATTAATCTACGTCAAATCATTGGAGTTGCGGCACTGGTGCTCCTGTCTTGTGGAGGCACATATCAGTATGAAGTTGTCAAGGAGCGTCAGGGCGATTATGAACAAGCCTATCGCGCTTACCAGGATGCAGAAAACGAATACATCAATCTGCTCTTTAATATGGAACGGGTGCCTAATGATGCTTATCTGCTGGAGTTGAAGAAAACTCAGATGAAGGAGCTGATGAATCTACGTTCGGTGATGCTACAATCGAGAAGTGAATTTGATGAGGCTGTGCAACAGTGGGAAAATGATTTGCTTTCGGAACGGGGCGTTTCCGCTCAAACCAAACCAGCCAAACAAATTCGAAAAACGACAAGCAAGCCCAAAAGTCAAAGGGCCCTTACCCGGAGCGAATCCGCACCATCCTCTAACTCATCCATCGTGGCATCCTCCTCTTCCATTTCGATTTCATCGACGTTACCGATGTCTTCCTTTGCTGTGGATTCCTTTTCTTCTACAGGGAGTTTAGCGACAGTCCAAAACCAGGAATCATCGGCTTTGTTGCTTTCTTCGTCGGGGGCGCCACCCATGTCTGCGAAATCCGATGGAAATCCGTGACTGTGCTCACAACGTCTGTGCAAGGTCGAAGCCTTTTAGTACCTTTCCTGCAAGTAACACACCAACCTCAGTGAGGAATTTCATGAAAAAGATCCTGATTGCATGTGTTTCCGCTTCCATGGCCGTATTTTTAGGCTGCGCTGGTTCTGCTTCCGCGCCTGCCGGCAAGAATGGGGGGGGATACGCCGAGATAAAGACGCCTACAGCTGAGCTCCAGCAGATCAAAAAGGATATGGAATCCAAGGAAATCATCTGTGGCATCGGCATTGGAGAATCCAATGATGAGATGATTGCCCTGACCCTGGCCGAGGATGAGGGCCGTAAGGCGATTGCTACTTCTATTATGACTTATGTGACTCGCCTTTCTGAGCAATATGCCCAGAATGTCAATGCGGAAGCCAAGAAAATTTGGGAAGAAAAGACAAACAATTTGACCATTCAGAAGTTGTCAGGGACGACATCATATAAGAGTGTTACTCTGTTTGATGACCAGACAAAGACCTATAAGATTTATACCCTGATGGTGATGAATCCCGAGCTGTTTAAGGCTGCGGTGACCGACGCTGCTACAGGGCAAGAGGAAATGGAAATGCGCGTGAAATCAGCGGATATGCAACAGCGTTTGGACGCGGCTGTCGCGGCCTATCAAGAACATTATAAGCAGTAAACCGAATTCGTTTGATGAAGCCGCTCTGAATTCAGAGCGGCTTTTGATCGAGTAGGCCAGGGGAATTTCACCCCTAGCCTCTCACGGAACCGTGCTTGACAGTCTCCCGTCACACAGCTCTTTGGGACAGATTAAATCGAGTATCCTTTTGCCCAGTGAACGAACAGGTTCGGATGCGATCTGCATACCCTTTTGAGCCATCCGTAAGACTTCGCGAAATTGACAAGCCTGTACGTCTTTCTCGCCCATTTCATGATCCTCACATCCAGTCGCCAGAATATGAAGTCCAGTGCAGATGGACGGAACTTTGCAAAGTAGTTGATCCATCCCCGGAGCTTGGGGGCAAGCCGCCTTGCCACTTCCTGAATGGTGATTCCCGTCCAGTTGTGGATCGACTTATCCAACAACGATCCAGCTTATCGCAAGGGAAAAAGGCAATCAGTGGTACGTGAATTTTCCAGGTGCACTGGCCAAAGCTCTGGACTTTAAACGTGGAGAAGTGGTCGAGTGGACCATCGAGGACAAGAATACCTTAATGCTGCGGCGTACCGGCAGCACCAACAAAATGGCGGAAAGAGAGCGCACGGATGGGGATCCAGAAACGAAGCTTACCACCAAGAAAAAGAAGCCATGATCGGCCCTATCCGATATTTTGAAAGCATACGCGATCCCCGCATGAAGCGTAAGCGACGCCATGAACTGAGCCAGGTGATCGCATTAGCTCTGATTGCCGTGATCGGAGGGGCGACGAGCTGGAACGAGGTGGAGGAGGTCTGTGAAGACTGCGAGGAGTGGCTGACCGGCTTGCTTGGACTAAAGAACGGCATTCCATCCCATGACACGTTTCCTTCCCGCGCAAGACCAGATGGTGTTTCAGGCTCGAAGCCTAATAATGGTGACAGTCCTACGCAAGACCAACGCCCAGCCCCTTTCTGA
>DATIQS010000001.1:0-4688 GCA_035470605.1 Fibrobacteraceae bacterium | reverse complement strand
CACGCATTCCCTTTACGCCGAAATCCTGGTATTCCAGCAAGCTCAATGATCGGGTGAGTCGTTATCGCATTGTCAAGGACAGTCTCAGCCTCTGGTCTTTTTTGGAGGACGGCTCCCCTCTAGTCACATTACGCGCTGGTTTCACCTGGAACAGTTTCATCGGCATGGAACTTTTTGGCGTCCGCACGGTCCACGATGTCAAATTGGCGGATGACACCCTTTACGACGAGCTGGATCACTGGAGCTTCACCCGTTACGAGGTGGGACTCACCACTCACATCACGGGCCACAAACAGTGGCTCCCTGTTTTGGAGAGCCAGC
Source organism: Fibrobacteraceae bacterium (assembly GCA_035470605.1). GTDB lineage: Bacteria > Fibrobacterota > Fibrobacteria > Fibrobacterales > Fibrobacteraceae > CAIRAY01. The sequence goes on along the minus strand of DATIQS010000001.1, from coordinate 4,367 downwards.
CCTTCTTCTTCTTAGGTTTTCATCTGAGTTTCCTGTCTGAGGACATCGGATTGAAGGACGGCGACGAGGCTTCCGATTACTACAAACGCAGAATCACCTTTGCCTCATATTACAAGGGCGCCTTAATCGGTGTGGGACACCGCCTGGTCTGGAACCGCCGTCTAGCGTTTGAAACGCGGATGGGATTAAACAATCGCGGAAAATTCCTGGATACGGAGCCTTCAAGCGACGCCGTGGCGGAGCCAACGGTGATTGGCGGATCGACCCTGGATTGCTTCCTGTCTGCTTCGTTGGAATACCATTGGCACCCAACGGAGTGATTTTCTGATTAGCGAGTCACCATAAAACGTCGCGTTTCTGACATTGAACCATTCTGGAGCTGCGCCACATACATTCCCGAGGGAGCTTGACTCCAAAGGCCGCTCCCCTTCTCCATGGAAACCCGTTGCACCTCACGGCCATGCAAATCCATGATGCGCAAAGTGACGTTCCCTGCAGAAGTTCCTTGCCACCGGAAGGAAACACTTCCTTTCCGAGCAGAAACGAGCAACTTCCCCGTTGAAGTCTTGGTGCTGGATTGAAGAGCCACAGGCGGCGGATTGGCTATATCATAGAGCACATTTCCGTACACACCCGCCATGAGGGCTGTTCCGAACCAAGCCAAAAACTGGTCGAAATACATTTCATTATGCAGGGTATCCTCATCATTGTCGTCTGTGGCGAGGCCAAAGAAATTGTTGCCTTCGGCGTAGAATTTTTGCATTTCCTCGCTTAACGCTTCACGCTGGCTATCCGTCCCCGCCGCCATGGCTGCCGTGGCCCACATACCAATGGTCAAATGGCTATGCTCCTGTCGTGGGCGCATCAAATCGCCACCATCAAACACAAAGTGGCAGGTATCACACACAAGCGATCCATCTAATTGATAAAAATTCGCAGCACTCGCTCCCCCAAGACTATCGAGGAAATTCATGGATTTGGTGAGGAAATCCACCGCACGATCCTCACCGAACCAGATGGCATCGATCGCTGTGCGCCAAAGAATGCGGATACCATCCTTGTACATCGAATGCCCATCATCGAACGCATTGTATCCAGGTCCATCGCTTAAGACAGCTCCCGTTCCATCCGACCAGTCCGGTCCTATTCCTAAGGCTGCGCCGGGATTGGATTCCAAAGTCGTGTACCCCTGATCCAACAACTGAAGCCAATAATGGGTGGAATTGGTGTCGAAGTCCGCAAAAATGCGATAATAGGCGGGCGTATAGTAGCCGGGGTTGATGCAATAGTAGCTCCCCCAGCCATCTCCGGGCATTAGATGATACTGCGTATCCGAACCTGTAATGTAACGCATCGTCATGTAGCTCCAGATTTGATTCAACATGGCCTGCGCCCGTTCTCCATAAGTGACGCCACTGGAAAGGCTAGAGGAATCCCAAATCCCGGCTCCCACAAGGCTGTCTGCGAAGATCAACATAGCCGCCACATCCTGATCCGCATCAGTAGCAGCGCCACTGCCTAGAAGGTGCCCAAGAGAGTCCATTTGCCAATTCAAAGAAGCACCATTCCACATATAGGTTTCAGATGCTTGCCAAATGCTGTCAAAGTTTTCCTGGTCGCCGCTATATAACGCAACCATCATCCCATAGCCCTGGCCCTCAGAGACGGCATCCCCGGGGTATTCGGATTTAGGACGATGAATAAGTCCCGTGCTCCAAGGATCGCGGTTCCGTTCCAGGATTCCCTGCCAGACTTGTTCCAATGCCGAGGTCCAGTCATAACTGACTTTCGAATTGGAATTAGGCACATCCAACAAAGCTGCCGAAGCCAAGGTATTCAACAGCACGACGAAATAAAAGAAATTACGACACATGGCCACTCCACGATTGGCCCCAATCCGGTCTCCAATTTATCCTTTCCGGTTGAAAGATCCCATGATATTTTGAAAAAAATTTCAATTTCAAAAGGGCAACAGAGATTATTCGGTTGTACTATCCGTAACACAGGTCCATTCGGACACGCAACCAAAGGAATCCGTCGTCTCAATTTGCACCGATTGTCCATCTGGGCAATCCATTTCCGGTTGGCATTCAGAAAAAGAATTCGACGTGAGGAGATATAGGTTCGAGGTTTGTGATGCCTCTACGATTCCAAGGGAAAAGGACGAGATGGAGCTATCCGAAGGGACTTCATAGGCATAGAGCAGACACCCATTCAGATCGACCAGTTTGGCGTTCAGACCTTGTGGGATGACAGGGAAGGAAAAGGCTGCCGCCGTGGAATCGAATTCTGCGACATAGTGAGTTCCCGAGAGCCAGAGTGCCTTTTCGCAAGAAGGGTTGGCATCGGCCTCTGCATAGTACACGGTAATGGAAACCGCTTCGAGCAAAGAAAGACTGTCTACGTGCGTTCCTCCAGAAACAAATTCGAATACCGGGCCCAACGCCACCTCCGTCGAATCGCCACTGATCGCCTCGAGATAATAAACACCGCTATCCGTAATGGAAAATTGGAATCCACCGATGCTGTCGCATGAGACGGTGGAGACCAGAGTAGAGACGGACGTGGAATCTCCGTAAGCGAAAAGCCGGACTTGTGCCTGGGATAGATCCACGGATTTGTTGTCCCAAGCCGAAGTCAACACCTCACCGGTGATTTCATTAGGATGATCGCTGCCTCCAGAAACCTTGTCCGGCGAGGAGCAGGCCAGCATCAGGAGCCCCAACAGACAGGAGGCTAGACGAAAACTCACAGCGACTCCTTGGATTTCTTTCCACGTTCTTGAGGCGCGCCCCAAAACGAAGAAACCGGGAAGGCTTGAAAATTGACTGCATAGACGCATTCCACCGGTTCCCCCTTGGCAAAACTTTCTAAAAGTTCGATGCGTAGCTCGTCCATTTTCTGGCTGATCCGCTCAAAGGCTCGACGGCTGGTTCCCAGAACGGCATAGCTGACATGACGATCCTCGCGCCCGAGATTCTGTGAGGCCTCCATCGCGCGCAACAGATACTGTCCACGAACATCGCGGAAGATCACGCCAGGAACCCCTTCAGCGCTGACCAGTTCGTCGCGCAGGGAAAAATGCCCAGAGGCCATTTTTTTTAGGAGGCCGATTCGCACCAGCAGCTCCACCCCCTCCCGAGCCATACGAGCGGTGATGGCCGGACGCACCCATTTCCCAAGAAGTGTGTAATCTCCGCCCCAAGGAGCGAAAACAGCGAGTTCTCGCAGGACCGGAAGATACCACTGACTATAGTATTCCCACTGATCATTGCGTACACGAGCAAATGGACTTTTTTCGCGCAAAAGCCGAAGCTCCGAACCATAACGTTCCAAATCCTGCACGGTCTTCGCCTGATTGAAGTGCACCAGACTTCGAAAATACAACGCCTCACGCCCCTCCAAATCCAACGCGGGCAAAAGGCGCTCCACCGAATCCATGCGCAGATTGCGTTCTCCCTTCAAGACGTGGATAAGAAACGAATGGCTGGAAAATCCACAACGACGGGCAAAGCTGCGAACAGAAAGTCCCTGCAACTTCTTCCCCTGCAGGAAGTCCCGCAGGAAGAAACGATAATTGTCATATTCAAAAACAGTCATCAATCCGGGAACTCCAACACAATGATCCAGACCTCAAACGGCTCGCATTTCACCTCATCCCCAATCGTGGAATTGTCCAAGAGCTGGAAATAAACCGTAACAGGTTCAGTAAAAGGAATAGGTAAAAACATCGAGACCTTCTTGCAACACTGAAAGACACCTCCAAGCCTAAATTTCGCAGTTGATCGGATCGATCTTGGCGGCATCGATCTCACTGGAAATGGTCTCGAAGTCTATGTTTAAAGGAGCCCTAAAAGGACTCGTCATCGTTTGCTTCGTTCAGAGAGGAGCTGGAGGAGGGAACAGTCTCCGATGAGCTGGAAATGTCCTCTTCATCAGAGCACGAAACGCATTCCGCTTGTGGCTCAAAGAGGATCCAGACCTCATAGGTCCCGACCACAGAGGCGGCAACGAGGTCTCCTGGCAATAAGTCCTGGAGCACCAAGTAAAGCGTGTCGCCCACGCCGGGATCGCGAAGCGAGTAGTAAAACACGTCGTCACTGCTGTCGGCCGTGTCTAGCGTCAGGGTAATGCCCGCCGCTTCCAGGCCTGAGGAAATGTCCTGCCAATAATCTGTCTGACTTTTGCTGCGCTGGAGGGCGATTTGCGCCGTAAAAACCGATGGGCTATCCTGGGTTTCCACATAGATTGTATCCCCGTTGTTTTCCGAAGTTAGACTCACGGAATAACGGAGCGTGTCAGCGAAAGAGGAAACCTCGGATGATGAAGAGGGGGCCAAAGACGAGGAAGAGGAGGGCATGGATGAG